>JAJYGB010000287.1 GCA_021785235.1 Bacteroidota bacterium | reverse complement strand
TCATAGATGTTTGTCATTTCATCACCTCGCTTTAGTGAACTGAATTATCAAGGACCTTCCACCTCAAAGAACCCTTTAACAAAGAGAACGTACGGAAGATAATGATGATGGCTGCAGGTATACCGAGGAGGTGGGTTTCCACAGAGCGCATCACGTCGCCGTGTAGAATAAAAGAAACCGATCTGCCAAGGCCGCATCCCGGGCAGTAGTGAAATCCGAGATTCTCAAGAGGACAAATCGAGAACGCGGTATGAACGTATGGATTGTGAATAGCGAGGTATGTTAAGGCAGCTATCCATGTCACCGTTTCGAGTCCGATCCGCCAGTAAAGCGTTCGCGCCAAACTAACTACGATCAAATTAATCCGGTGCATGCAACTCCCTTCACATACTTGTGAACAAAAAAATCTTCTCACCGCGACGAATGAGCCGCCGAACGAGATTGAACACGGCGCCCCTAAGGATGTAAAGACCGCCGTACCGAGAGTCAATCAAAGATTATCGCTCTAGCGCCGTTCTTGGAATGGACCTTGTGGGGTAGTTCGGTATCGCCAACCTGCGCGCTCATATCTCCCTTCAAATCGTATTTCCTTCCATCTTCCATCTCGATGGTCAGGTCACCTTCAAGGACAAGGACGATGTGGCCCTTTGTACACCAGTGGTCCGAGCAATAGTCAGCAGAATATTCAACGAGTCTTACGCGGACGTTACCCTGGTCGAGTTCCTTGGAAACCGCCCTTCCGGTCTCGCCGCGCATACCGACGGAACTCACCCTGTTCCAATCTGTAACTGTGAACGGAACATTTTCCAGTTTCATTGCAGTGGCCCTCTGACATTGTTTCAAGCCTCTTCCATTCCGGGGGGAGTATCCCTGAACTAAACGACATCCGATCCCTCCGGGCGAAACCTCGATCTATTTCAACTCAATTTGACCAGACTTTCGCTTACTTTCCACAACCGTGCGGACAATTCCGGGTCGCTGGAGACTGCCGACGATCGCACGGCCTTCTTGTCTTTGAAATACTTGCCGGAAACACCATCAACCTCCGGCGAGACCGCGAGATAAATGACAGTCTCGGCTCCCTTCTCAGGCGTGCGCATCGCCCACCCGAAGAGCGACGAGAACACTTTTAATCCCGCTCCCGAGTTACCGTAGAAATGCGTGTAAACCGCCCCGGGCTCCATGCAATTCGCCGTCACTCCGCTTCCGTTCATGCGCCTCGCGAGCTCATAAGTGAAGAGCACGTTCGCGAGCTTTGAAAGCGAATACGCCTGGAATTGCCCGTACTTCTTCTCCCCCTGGAGATTCTCAAAGTCGAGCTTCGCATAGTGGTGCACCGATGACGAGACGTTCACTATTCTCGAAGGCGCTGACTTCGCCAGCTTAGAAAGGAGAAGGTTTGTAAGTAGAAAATATCCCATGTGGTTGGCAGCAAACGTCTTCTCGATTCCATCGACGGAAAGTTCTCTTCTGGGAACCAGACCTCCGGCGTTGTTCACCAGAACATGCAATGAATCGAACTGGTCCTCGAACTTCTTAACCACATCGAGTACGTCACGCTGCGACGACATGTCACCTATCAGAAGATGGACCGCCTTGTTCCCAGTTGAACTAACAATTTCCGCGGCCGCCTTTTCGCCCTTTTCCTTATTGCGGCAGACCATGACGACCGTCGCGCCCATCCGTGCCAGCTCGAGAGCCGTAACTTTTCCAATGCCGCTGTTCGCTCCTGTCACCATGCAGACTCTATTTTTCATACCTGTAATTTCCTTCTCGCTTTTCAATGTCAATTCTTCTCAAGACAACTAAAGAAGATCTCGGTAGCTTGAATTTAGTATAATCATAGTTGCGATACAGTTCAGCCACCACCAGACGCGCAAGACGATTTAAATCTCAAAATTGCAGTCGAAAAAGCGGATGAATTCGGAAACACTCATAATTTGATCGATCCATGATATATCGACAAGTTCAGGGTGTCTACCAAATCCGAACAAGCCTCGACGAGTTGTAAGAAGACCTATTCCTGAGCCACGACACCTTTCTTGTGCTTGAAGAGCTTGCCCGCGACGGCGGCCATTAGTCCCGCGACCACACCGGTCACGGCTCCTATAAAAGGACCGACCATAACCATCATCAGGCGGGGATGAGTACTCTTCGGCATCATCGAACGCCCCGCACGTAGCTCCGCGTTGTGCGCGACGTATGTTCCGAGGAAAGCGGCGTGAATAACCCCCACCCATAGTCCGGCGAGTATCGTCGCCATCAGCGCATGCACGAAGAAGTCGCTCTCCAAACGCTTTCCGATGACGATAGCATAAATCAAAAACACGATTATCCAGAGTACAAGTTCGCCTGGGCCGGAAAGTCCATATACTCCGGCGAAGCCAACGACCACTCCGAACAACGAAAGGAGCAAAACTATCTTCCAGTTCATGATCCTCCTCCTTGTGTAAAAGGGAAACGGCAGCCTAAGCTCCGTAACTCCTCGCCAATCTACCGACAAAATGTTTTGTAACCAACATCTTCAGGGCTTTTGATGTGAGTCACCTTGAACGCACCCCGTTCGTTAATACACAGCTCTAAATGAGCGGGAGACACCCGCCTGAGACGTCATCCGGTAAAGTAGTGGGTTCCAATCTGGTGGAGGAAAATGACGCGAATTTGGAAACCTCATCCCGTGCGACCGGTGGTAGTTTCTTTCCTGTATCAAAGGAGCCCAGCACATGGATTTAGGAATAGTCGATCACATTGATGAAAGCTAATCGCAAACTGATCCGCTCTCGAGCGCGCGATGTGAGGCTATGTTTCCGATTCGCCAGTTGCGCTACGTGCGTCTTAATGATTGTGCATATGTCCGTCGTGGTCGTGATGATGCTGCATTGTCGGGCCGGTCGTAACGGGAAGCTTTCCTTCAGCCGCAAGCTTCACGGCCTCTGATACCGGGATCCCGGACGCGATACAGACTTCAACCGTGAATCTCTCCGCGACCTGGTACGCGTGCGGACCAATTCCTCCACATATCATCTTCTTAACTCCGGCTTTTGCCGTGTCGCGAATCACGAGATGCGGATCAGTGCCGTCTCCGTTTTGTTTGACTTCGAGCGAGTTCGTCTCGTCGTCATACACGAGAAAGTAAGGCGCCCTTCCGAAATGACTGCTTACGCTGCTATCTAGCGAATTCCCTTCTGATGATATAAGATATTTCATATGCTTCCTTTATTTTTTCACACTCTTAAAACTTGCCGGTCTATGAGTCCAATATCCGTCGGGTAAAAAAGCCGTCTCAATGGCTATCGCCTCCTATTTACTCAC
>JAJYGB010000344.1 GCA_021785235.1 Bacteroidota bacterium | reverse complement strand
GCCAAGAAATAGTAAAACCTGTCCTCGTAATCAGCAACCCGCTTTTCACCGAATTGCGTCTTCTTGATTTTCGAGAGATCGTCGTAGATGATCCTGAGCTCATCCCTTCCGTTCTGGGCCTGGAAAAACTTCCCGCCCGATTCAGACGCGATCTCTTCGAGCGTCTCCGGCCGCATCCTAGTCAGGACGATGTGACCCTTGTCGTCTTTCTTGAAGCCAATTTGCTGGCCCTGATCGTTGTAAATAGGTATCGGTGTTCCCTGCGTGGAGCCGAGTCCGATCGTGAAAATTTTGATGCCGTGTTTTTTAGCGTTCTCGATCGCGCCTTTTATATCTCCCTGATGGTCTTCGCCGTCCGTGAAAAGGACCATGACCTTCTCCGAATTCATTTTATAATCGAACGATTTGACGGCGAGGTTTATGGCGGCGGCAATGGCGGTACCCTGCTCGGGGACGCTGCTCGTGTTCGCGGCGTTGAGGAAAAGGTCGGCTGCCGAATAGTCCGTCGTCAGAGGGAACTGCACGAAAGGCTCTCCGGCGAATACGATCAGACCGATCCTGTCACCGTGCAATCTCTGGATGAGGTTCGCTATTTCCAGCTTTGCCTTGTCCAGCCTGCTCGGCTGAAGGTCTTGTGCCTGCATGCTGAGGGAGACGTCGAGAAGTATATAAATGTCTATGCCTGTTTCTTTAACGGTCTCGAGTCTCGTGCCGATTTGAGGGTCGGACGCGGCGACGAGGAGGCAGGCAACGGCAAAAATCCAAATACCCGACCTCAGGATTGCTTTTCCCCTGCTGTAAGTCGGGAGAAGAACGTCCTGCAGGGTCTTGCCCGCGAACTTTTCGAGCATCTTGTTCCTTCTCCTGGCGAAATACCAAAAAGCTAGAACAAGCACCGGGATGAAGTACAACCCGTATAGAAATTCCGGATGTGCGAATCGAATCATAATTCTGTTTTGTGCTTCTTGATGCCTGTGCCTTTACTCCTCACGGCACCCTTCTTAAAACAAATTTAGACATCCCAAGTTCAAGCGCGAGGAGTATCAACCCCGCGTCGAGCCAGCCGGCGAAGAGTTCAGTTGTGTTCCTGTATGAAGTCACTTTGATCTTGGACTTTTCAAGTTTATCGATCCGCCGGTAGACCTCTTCCAACGATCTGTTGTTCGTCGCCCTGAAGAATTCACCCCCCGTGATGCTGGAAATTTTGCTCAGGAGCGTCGTGTCGATCTTGACGGGGACCATCTGGTAACGAACGCCGAAAGGTGTTTGAACGGGATAAGGCGCTTCTCCGTTCGTTCCGACACCTATGGTATAAACTCTGACGCCGTATGTCTTGGCAATCTCGGCGGCGGTCAGTGGATCGACCTGACCCGCGTTATTTTCACCGTCGGTCAGAAGTATGATTACTTTGCTTTTCGCCTCACCGTATCTGAGTCGTCCGACCGCGTCGGCGATCGCGTTCCCGATTGCCGTGCCGTCCGGGTTGACCATTCCCAGCTTCACCTTACGAAGCAGGTTGAGCAGGACGTCATGGTCGATGGTGATCGGGCATTGCGTGAATGCCTGTCTTCCGAAAATGACGAGCCCAATACGATCGTTCGGTCTTTCCTTTATGAATTGCGCGGCCACGGCCTTCGCCGCGTCGATGCGGTTCGGTTTCAAATCTTCGGATGTCATGCTTCCGGACATGTCTAGGCAGAGAACAATATCGATTCCTTCCGTCGTGACGTTCTGTGACGAGGAGTAGGTCTGGGGCCTTGCAAGCGCCACAATGAGAAGTCCGATAGCGATTGATCTCATAAGGACGGGCGCGCCATTCATCTTCTCTTTCCATGATTTCGGAATGCCTCCGAACATGTCCAGCGAGGAGTAGGTGAGGGACGGCTGCTTCGCTCTTCCTATCCTCCAATGCCAGAGGATCATCAGCGGGACGATCGGCAGGAGGTAAAGCACCCATGGGTAAGCGAATGTGATATTATTGAATAACGTCACCGGTTTCCTTGTCATCCTTGCCGTTCGTTACGGCCGTCTCGTTCACGATCTCGTATGCCTGCTTCATCATTTCTTCGTTGACCGAATTCATAGGGGTGAACTTCGCGAACTTCACCATGTCCGCGTTCGAGAGAAATCCATAGGTCAGGTCGAGTATCGGGGCGCTTTCCGGGCGATGCTTAAGGAGTTCCAGCGCTTCCGAAGTCGGAAGCTCCATCGCGGGCATGTCAAAACGCTTCTCGAAATACCTTCTGATTATTTCAGTGATCGCCGAATGATATTCCTTCACAAGTCCGCGCTGCCACAGCTGCTCTTGCTCAAGCTGGTGGAGGGAGCTCAGCGCCTCTTCGTGCGGGAGAAGCTTTACGACAGGTCTGACCGAGGCGGCTGCGGCTTTCTTTTTCTTATATCGGCGATAGAGATAATACGCGATCGCGGCGATTAGCAGCGCCGCGCCGATCCATACGAGAAACCATCTCCAGTCGAAGGGAATCTTTATCGGGGCACTTACATCTTTGATTCCCTTCTGCAAGTCCACTTTGACTGTCGAGACGGCGAAACGAACGGGGTTTGTCGGAACTTCCTGGAGCGTAGTGTCCCCGGTAGTCCGATAGAAAATCGGGATTCCTGGAATGGTCACGCCGGCTGAATCGTAGCAGGAAAGCGTGTAGGCATAAGTGGCCGTGGTGTCGCCGTTCACGACAACCTTCGAGGGCTTCCCAATCTTCAGAAGGGTCAGGCTCTGCAGGCTGTCCTGGATCATCGGCTGGTAGACGGTCGTGCCGCTCTTGTAGCCGATCTCTATTTTGTAATGAATGTAATCGCCGACGAGGTAGTTCGTCTTGCCGGTCGACGCCGTGGCCGAGGTCACCTGCGAAAAAGCGGGCGAGGCGATGAGGGAAATGAACAACCAGAGGAGCGCGGCTCTTCTTACCATCTTTTTTCTCTCAATCTGAAAAACCGGACGAGAGGTTTTATGTAGTCTTCACCGGTCTGAATTTCTATGCTGTCGAGACGGCTTGAAATGAAGAGCGCTTTGCGCTGAGACCTGTTTCGCTCTCTTAGCTGCTGGAAGAGATGTCTCGTTTTCTTGTCGCTTGTGTCGATCCACCTTTCCCTCCCAGTTTCGGCATCCGTGAATTTCATCAATCCAACCGGAGGGATTTCGTTCTCTCGTTTGTCGTTGAGCACTACGCCGATGAGATCGTGACGCTTGCCGACGATCCTCAGTATCTTGTCGTACCCTGTGTCCATGAAATCTGAAATCAGGAAGGCGATGCTCCGTTTCTTTATGGCGTTGTTCATGTATTCGAGGGCCGCTCT
>JAJYGB010000548.1 GCA_021785235.1 Bacteroidota bacterium | reverse complement strand
GCCTCCTATTGTATCTGTTATGCCAGGACAATCATGACTCTCGGTTTGTGCCCCAATCCTGACAGCGCGAAATCCTCATCTCCACCGGCAGACGCGCCGAGTATCCCTCCGATGATGAAAAGACGGAGAAGAGTCCGAACATATAGACGAGAGATTTCGTCATCGTCTCAAAACATTTGTCCGAAGTTAAAGTAGAAGCCGGTACCTTCCGGGCCAAAGCCGAGGTCAGCACGCACCACAAAATTATCCATGTAGAGCCGCAAACCGGCGACCGGATTAACCGCCCACCTGTGGAGATCGGCCTGTGTCAGTCGATTCCATACCTTACCCGCGTCGATGCCGACTACACCGCCAATCCTCCAAAAGATCGGGAATCTGAGCTCAGCATTGACCAGCACCCCCGCCTTGTCGAGGAATCTGTCCTGAGTGTATCCCCGCATCGTGTTGTTTCCGCCTATCGATGTCAGAACCTGGATTGGAAGGTTATTCCCCCCGACTTGCTGAGCGCCGGCGCGAATCGCGAATACGGTGGGTGGATAGAATAACATGTGATAATACTGGAACCAACCGGCAAAACGAACAAACGACAGATTGCCGAACGAGGCGGCCGGCGCATATTCAGATTCACCCTCCAGCACGAGCCCCTCCGACGGATTGACATAGCTGTTCCTGGTATCGTATCGAATGTTCAGGCCAAACGAAGAGTACCTGGCCGTCGACGCGTTGAGTGCGGGCGGAAGACCCTTCAACCTGCTGGTCGATTCAAAACCGTAGTTCTCGATACTCTTGTATTTCACGACGAACTGTCCGACAAATTCCCTGCTGAAGCCCCTGCTAAATGCCGCGCTTAATTCGACAGGCACCCTGGTATATTGTTCACCGTCGGAAAAAGACGACTCGCTTCCGATGCCGTAGAAATTATTCTTCAGCCATTTGTCATAATCGAATGTCACATCGACGGCCATGGGGTATTCTCTTCCCTCTCGCCACTCCAGATCCGGGAGCGAGAAGACGCCCCTGTACCACCGCTCTCCCTTTGTGCTGTTGAAGACGACTAAGTCGAAAGCCTCTTTGAATTTCAGAAGGTCGAAGAGAAATAGTTTAGCGCCGTAGCCGAATCCGATATCGGTGTCGTAAGACACAATCGGCAACGGCTCAATCGAGCTCCTGTTCCCGGTCACTCCCCGCGAGTTCACGGAGTCGGGAACGGCCGGCAGATAGATATCTGCCGAGACGCCGAAATGGTCGGAGGTATAGACTCCGTCGACCGGTGAATCCAACACAACACGAGCGCCATGGACGTCATCCGGCGAAAAGCTGCTGTCGACGAAAATATAATCGATCATTTTCGGCTTCATGTCATACGCGGCAGCGATCATTCCCGGGAAGTCAAGCGGAACTCCACGGGCGTCGATGAGCCTGGTGGAGAACGAGATATTCCCGTTCCTAACGGGATCCCACGTATAAGCCGGTTCG
This sequence comes from Bacteroidota bacterium, assembly GCA_021785235.1. The sequence goes on along the minus strand of JAJYGB010000548.1, from coordinate 1,848 downwards.
GTGCCCGGATTCTTCATGGCATTGAAGAATTTGCCGGTGGCCGAAAGGCTAGCCATTTCCGTCGAGTACATCTCAGAATTGAAATCACCTCCTATTATCACTGAAATGCCGGTAGGGAGCTCCGCAATGTTTTCCAGCAAAGCCTTCACTTCTCTCTGCCTTCTTTCGGACCCATAAGCAAGCACGGTTCCCGCGTTTGACATTTCCGCAGAGTCTATCCTGCCTTCGCGCAACCACTTTTTCAATTCTTTCACGACGCCGGAATCCGCCGGCGGAAACGCGCTCAGATGGACATTCACGATAAACACAGGCTTCCCCTCAACTTCGATCTTTGCTATCTGGGCAAACTCGGAATCATCAAAATGCAGCAAGAGGATGTCGCCATAAATGCCAGGACCACCGGACAATTTCCACACGGCGTATCTTTCCAGGCGGAGGCCTTCCTTTGCCAGGATTGCGATCCCCTCCTTGAAATTAAAAGGCGGTCCGAATGGGCCAAATTTTATTCCGGCGTTGCAAACCTGGTGGACCTCGTCGTACCCAAGCGAATCCGAGAGTCTTTTGGAAAATGATCCGACGGGATTAGCTTCCTGCATCAATACGACATCCGGATCCAACTCCTTCAGCTGCCTGACAAGGAGGTCGAATCTCAGCTCACGAATCGAGTCTGTCTCATATTCCCCGAAGTTCAGCACGCCGTGGTAATCGAGGCCGGACCAGACATTAACAGTAATGATCCGCAGGAGTTTTCGCTCTTCAATTGAACTCCCAGCCGCGGCATCGTTTGAACAAAATCCAACGACACCTAATGCGCTGAACAGAGCACAGAAAACGAGCGCAGGCAGACGGCACCCTTCAACTCCTCCATCCTTCATAAATAAAGTTATCTCGCTCTCAGATCCCCCTCGTCAAAAAAGAGTCACGAATAGATCAAATAATCTCACCCATCCGGGAGGCTTCAGACGGCGAACTTATAGCCTGATGTGTGAATTGTCAGGATAAACTTAGGCTGGGACGGGACGTCTTCGATTTTGTGTCGGATCGACAGGATGTAATTGTCGACCGTTCGTGTTGTAGGAAAGGCTTCATAGCCCCATACTTCGTCGAGAAGCATCTCTCGTGTGACTACTTCTCCCCTGTGTTCCACCATATATTTCAGCACCTTATATTCCCGCTCGGATAAGTCGATCGGCTTTCCCTTCTTTGTCGCCTCATGTTTCTTGAAATCCAACTTCACATTGCCGAAAGAAAACCCATCGATCTTTTCCGTCTCCCGATTTTGTCTCCTCAGAATGGCCTTAATCCTGGCCTGCAACTCCAGCAGGCTGAAAGGTTTTGTCACATAGTCATCCGCCCCCAGTTCGAGGCCGAGGACCTTATTCGTTTCCTCCTTCTTGCTCGTGAGTATAAGGATTGGCGTGTTGATACCTTCGTTTCTCAAACTCCGGCAAACTTCTTCGCCATTCATTAAAGGAAGCATCAGATCGAGAATAATAAGGTCGATGTTCTTTTTCTTTCCTTTCTTGAAGCCCTCCTCGCCGTCAGCGGCGGTTTCGACCTGGTAGTGTTCGCGCTCGAGCGCCTCAGCCAGCCCGCCCCGTATAGCGGCGTCGTCTTCGACCACAAGGATCTTTTTCATTTCTTCTCCATGCTTGGGAACAAAAGGGTGATCTTCGTGCCGTATCCCGGCTCGCTTTCTATCTCGATGTGCCCGTGGTGGGCATCCATCACATTCTTCACGACCGACAGCCCGAGCCCCGTGCCGCCGGGCCTGACGCTGGTGCTGTTCTTCGCCCTGAAAAACGGCTCGAAGACACGCGGCAGGTCATCCTTCGGAATTCCTATCCC
>JAJYGB010000236.1 GCA_021785235.1 Bacteroidota bacterium | reverse complement strand
GTATTCGCTTCTATCGCAATCGAGCTCGACCCGCACGCGATGGTCGATGATCCTTCTTATCGTATAAAGCTTTCTCTCAAACTCGTCCTGGTTGGCGAAGTTCCTCGCCGCGCCGATGAAGCACTGCCTGATGAAAGGCTGGGTGGCGCGCGCACCTTTGCCAGGTACAGTCGTATCGACCGGCACATCTCTCCAACCGAGGAATCTCTGATTCTCGTCAATGACAATTTTTTCGACGATATTCTCGATCGCCTTGCGCCTGATCGGGTCCTGAGGAAGGAACATCACCCCGACTCCGTATTTCCCCTCGGCCGGGAGCTTGATCTTCTTTTCTGCCGCAACCTTGCGTATGAACTCATCGGGCATCTGGATCAGGATGCCCGAACCATCGCCAGTTTCCGGGTCGGCACCGACTGCTCCGCGATGCTGGAGGTTCTTGAGAATGTCGAGACCCTTATCTATGATGGAACGCGATTTCCTCCCCTTCACATCCGCCACGAATCCCATCCCGCAGGCATCATGCTCGAACGCGGGATCGTACATCCCCTGGCTCACCGGACTCTTCGTTTGACCACCGTCGTCGTCCCGTCCCGAATCAACTCGGGATACTTCAGACTGTCTATTTCTGTCGACCATTCTACCTCTCCCTAAGGGTTTTTTCACAATATATTTATAACTCAGCGGGAACTTGTTTGCAAGTGTCTTTTTTCTCAGACAGAAGATTTAGCCTTACTTATTAAACTTTCGGGGTGCAAATTTGCAATTTATAAGGCGCAAGGGGCGATTCTTCTTATTGCGGATGGGCATTACCGCTTCGTCGGCAACATCAGGCGGACCGAAATGGCAGTGTGTCGAGCAGACTCAGCGCGAATCGCGCTTGTTTCCGGATCCCCGACGCGGCTGTGTTTATTTCATTCCGACGAAAGATCGGTTTCTAAGCCGGCGCATGGGAGGCGCTATGTTCACCCCATCCCTCTCCCCGATTAGAACCGGGAGAGAGGGAGCAATCCATGGAGACTCGGGTCGAACTTTCTATTTCCACCCTTTGAAAGGTGCGAGATGTTTATGGAAATGCTTCACCAGTACCTCGTAGTGAAGATCCTCGTTCCGCTCGAGGCAGTCGTAGATTCGTTTTCTGAAAACGTATTCGGACTTCCCGTTCTTCTCCGTCAGCACCCTTCCGTAAGTGACATGAAGTGCCTGGCGAACATCCGTGGAATTGAACAGGCCTTCGAGCTCCCCGTCTTTGTAGTCTCTCCCGGTCTTGATCTTTTTCATGTCGGCTGTGACATGATAGCTTTTTCTTTCGGCGTCGTACAAGCTGACCGAGAAGTCGAGTATCTCTCTGAACAGCGCCGGCTCTCGCATGGCGACAACCTTCAGCGCTTCGAGGTAACTTGTTCCAGCGGTCTTAACATGGATAAGCGTCTGGCCGAGCGAACCAACAGCGTCGTAAACCCTGAACTTATCGCTCCCGGAATGGAAACTGATCTTGTAAGTCCCGAAGAACTTCGCGATCGCGACGTGCTTGAGATAGTGGTCCTTGAAGAGGTCGATGTCGCCCTTGTACTCAATCCCTTTTTCGAAATCGCCGACGAACCGCGGGGCGAGGCTCACGAATCCAACATCCATCCTTTTCAGTTCGCTAACGATGAAGAAGTGCTCGAAGGGTGTTGTCACCGTGTCCGTTTCGTCGATAGACACCTCGATTTCGCAGGAATATTTTGCGTGTTTTGTCTTTAGATGGCTATGTATTTTGCGGATGTTTATGATCGCCGCCATGTACTTGAGGCACGCTTCCTGCACTTCACGTTCAGTCGCGATGATAGTATGCGTGGAGTCCAGTTTCGTCGTCTTGTCCTTATACCTGGCGAGTAGTCTCTCATACGTGTCTCCGAAATCTTTCCAGGGAAGGGCGCTTACCTTCTTTGAGAGCTCCTGCTGGCTCAACTCGGTGACTCCGTTGACAACGTGGTCGCTGGGATCAATTGTAAACATCGTGAACCCAGCCTTGACGAGGCGATCCACATCGTCGGTAGTCTTGAGGTGGTCGGCATCCGCTCCGAATCCGTCCTTGTATCCTTCCTGGAAGACGGCCCACACGGCCGCGTCCATCACTTCCTCGGGAGTGCGCTGCGTACGCGTCAGTTCCCGTATAGATTGCTGCGCCAACACGGGTTTGAAGTTGTATCCCTTGAGCGCCCTCAGGTGTCCAGGGTTCGCCAATCCCAGCCTGTCGCCGAATCCGTACGAGTTCCGCAGTCCTATCGCCGTTGCGCGCGTGAACGGGAACAGTTCCTGCAGGCTCCCGGCGTTGCGGTGATTCATCAGGCACCGCTTAAGCCCCAGGCTTTTCCCGTTCGACGCGAGACCGCTCAGGTCTTCGCCTTCAAACTTATCTGGGATTTCGCCGCCGGCCTGGGAGGACATTACGTAGAGGTATTTCTTGCCGGACTCTTTTCCGACGAACAGTTTGACTCCGCTCACTTCATTTATCGAGCTCGGGTAGGCCTCGATCGAGAGCCCATTACCGAACGACATTGTCGAAAAAGCGCCAAGGCTTTTCGCTGTTGTTGCATCTTCTTCAGTTTTCATATTCAATCCTGCCAGTGTTTTATTCCAAATGTTAAGTTCTTGGTCATCGTATAGTTAAGAGACTCATATCGTCGCGGGTTCCATTCTTGGAACGAGGAGGTGAAACAGCAGCAGCGCAAGCAAGTACACACTTCCGCAGATAACAAAGAGAATCACATAACTCCCCGTGAACTGCAGTATAAATCCCGCCGCGGTGGCTATGAGCATGCCGCCTATAGCTCCGGCCATGCCGCCCACACCGACCACCGAACCGACGGCCCTCTTCGGAAACATATCCGACGCCGTGGTGAAAAGATTCGCCGACCAGCCCTGGTGAGCCGCAGCCGCGACTCCAATCAGGAAGACCGCCCACCACTCCGGCACTGAAGCAGCGAATATTATCGGGACGATGAGCACGGCGCAAATAAGCATCACCATCTTCCTTCCTTTGTTGATACTGTACCCTTTCTTTATGAAGAAGCCGGACAGCCAGCCGCCTCCTATGCTGCCGATACTCGTCATTGTATAGATCACGATCAGAGGCAGACCGAGCTGTGCAAGGTTAAGGCCGTATCGCTGGTTCAGGAACAGAGGCAGCCAATAAAGATAAAACCACCAGATCGGGTCGGTCAGGAATTTGCCGATGACAAAAGCCCACGTCTGCCTGTGTTTCAGCAGACTCATCCACGGAATCTTTGCCGTCTCTGATTCAGCCGGATCGCTCTCTATGTATGCCAGCTCTTCTTTACTCA
>JAJYGB010000181.1 GCA_021785235.1 Bacteroidota bacterium | reverse complement strand
GCTCAGTCCCTTCCCATGCAGAACGGACTTCAGAGCATGAAAGGTTTCCTCTCCCATTCTGATCGCCTCGGCAAACGAAGGAGCGTTATGAGGCGCGATCATGAATTCCTGGAAGTCGACGTTGTTGTCAGCGTGTTTCCCGCCGTTTATCACATTCATACATGGGACGGGAAGAAGGTTCGCATTGAGACCGCCGATGAATTGGTACAGCGGTACTCCCGCACTTGCCGCAGATGCCCTGACGTATGCCATCGACACACCGAGAGTTGCATTCGCGCCGAGAGCGGACTTGTTCTCCGTGCCGTCCAGCTCGATCAAGAAATAGTCCAGCTCCTTCTGCGAAGAGAATTCTCGTTTTGTAACCTCAGGACCGATTTTCTTGATAACATTCTCGACGGCCTTCTTGACACCTTTCCCGCCGTAACGCTTTTTGTCCCCGTCTCGCAATTCGGTGGCTTCCCTCTCGCCCGTAGAAGCGCCGCTCGGGACCATCGCCCGGGCTTGCGTTCCATCTTCAAGCAATATGTCTACTTCAACAGTTGGATTCCCTCTTGAATCCAGGATCTCCATAGCATCTAAAGAATTGATCTTCATTTTGATCTCCAATCCTCGGTTATTAATTACATTGACTTACTTCAGCGTCGTGTTGTTAAAACCTGTATGCCAAGGCGCTGAGTCCAATATGCGACCATAATCATGATGAATCAATCTCCGCCGGTGACAGTCACATCCCGCAATCTGAAATCATGGTCTCTGAAGATGATTCATTCCTGAGTTTTGTACCTCCACCCACGGTTCGATGAATCCCGGCGCTGCTCAAGCTGCTGTTCCCTTGCTCTTCGGATTTATCCCCGGCGTGTAGTGAATCACCGTAGCCTTCTCTTCCGTGACCATGCCGCCGCAGCCGGCCTTCTCGAATAGCTCTTGTACAATCGGAAGAAATGAGTCTACCTTTTCCTCCGTATCGACTATTTCGACGATCAGCGGAAGGTCTTCGCTGAGTTCGAGGAGTTTCGCGGTGTGTATCATGCTTCCCGCCCCGTAACTCTCGACTCCGCGAAGGACAGTCGCGCCGGCCATCCCGAATTCCTTCGCACGCTCGACAAACACATGGTAGAGCGGTTTCCTGTTAAGGTGGTCTCCTTCCCCGATGAATATCCGGAGAAGTTTCCCTGTTCCTTCGAGTTTCATTTGTCCTCCATCAAATTATTCTCCCTGCCAGCGTACCGACCCAGGTCGCAGCAAGCCCGACTGCGATCGAAACGACGACGTTCAAAAGCCCGATCGCGATGGCACCGTCCCGCAGCAGCTCGACTGTCTCGAAACTGAAAGTGGAAAATGTCGTGAATCCACCGAGTATGCCGACCGCAAAGAAGATACGGAATGACGGGATGATCAGGAACCTGTCCTCGGCCAATGTAAGAAACAAGCCAATCACGAAGCAGCCGATTACGTTTACCGCCAGAGTACCATACGGAAAGTCGGTGCCAATAACCCTGTAAACCCAACCGGATAGCAGATAACGGAACACGGCACCGATTCCGCCGCCCACGAATACAAGCATATTTCTAAACATTCATTCTCTTTCATTTCTTATTGTTCACAAAAAAAATCCTGTCGCGGAAGAGATCATCCACAACAGGAGTCATCATTCTCTTTAAAGAGACTTTTTGATTGGCGAACTCCATCGCCGACGCAATTAATTTACGAAACAATCGGCTATCAAATCAAGAAGCCGGTACGGGCTTAACTTGAAACACAATCGAGAACCATGCGAAGATTTTCATGGAGAAGTCATTCGATTGGGACGCATTAATGGATTCGACCGAAGGGACCATGGCGAGGCACGCACCGTTTCACGATCAGCCCAATATTTTGCGCTTCATGATTCTCCCCGCAAATCGTAATTTCGCCGCCGTTGAGAACTTCCGCGCTACCGTCTTGACCACCCCGGAGGTAAACCGCGTGCGCTTACCATATTCGATATCGACGCTCACGATTACCGGGATTCCACTCGCGATCAGGTCGACAGAATTTTCGATTACCGAAGTCAGTTCCTCGTTCTTACCGATCTCCAAATATTTGGCACCGACCGTCTCCGCAAGCCCTTCCCAGTTCATTTTCCCGATGACTGTAGAAGTTTTCCGGTTGTAAGTTATTTGCTGGCTCTGCGAGATCTGCGAAAGCTCGCCGTCATTGAACACGAAATAGGCTATGCCGAGTTTCTCCCGCGCGGCGGTCACAATCTCCATGCAGGTCATGAGGAACGCGCCGTCGCCTACAATTCCGACGACCTGCCTGGTCGGGTTGGCGAGTTTGGCACCGATCGCGGCTGGGACGCAATAGCCCATGCAGTTGAAGTCTGTGGGAGTGATGAACTGTCCCGACTTCATCGAGGTAAAAAGCTCAGCCGCCAGGTAAGTGTGGTTTCCGTCATCAACAGCGACGATAGCATCGTCGGAAAGCTGTCTGCGGAGCTCTTCGAAGAACAGGAGCGGGTTTACACGTGCCGTCTTCAGCTTCATCCATTCATTCGCATATGCCGCCCTGTCTCTCCCGATTTGTGCCGACACTGATTTCTTCGCGGGAATAACGCCGGTGGTCTTTAATTCCTTCAGAAGCAACTCCAAAACTTCGGCCGCGTCTCCTTCGATGGCGATCTTCGCCGGATAGTTCTTGCTGAACACAACCGGGTCGATGTCGACATGAATCAGGTTCGCGGGGACCTTCGCTCCGAAACTCCCGGTCGGTATTTCCGCGAACCGGGCACCCACCGCCATCATGCAGTCGCAATTCTTGAAGGCGTTGTACGCCGCCGGAACAGCCGCACGACTGAATCCCATTCCGGTAAAGAGAGGGTGATTTCCCGGAAAGACGCTCAAACCCTGCAGCGTCGTCGCCACCGGAGCGGAGAGAAGTTCAGCGACCTGGACAAGGAGATCCGTCGCGTGCCTGGCTCCCCATCCCGCAAAAACGCAGGGATGTTTTGCCTTCCTCAAGAGCCTTGCCGCATCCCGGATTTGCGATTCATCTGGCGTGACAGGAGTGACGGTGGGCAGTCTTCGCTTCTTATAATTGCCCGCCTCACCGGCAAACAGCTGTATGTTCGCGGGTATTTCCACGAAGACGGGGCCAGGCTTTCCGGAAACCGCGGTCCGATACGCCTCGAAAATAGCAGGCACGATTTCTTTGTGCTCATGGATCAGAAAACTCCTCTTCGTTATTCCAGCCAGGATTTTGTGCTGGTCTATTTCGTGAAGCTGAAATGTTTTTCCAGTATCGAGCCGAACTCCGCCCGAAATCACGAGCATCGGTATCCCATCCAGA
>JAJYGB010000206.1 GCA_021785235.1 Bacteroidota bacterium | reverse complement strand
ATCAACTTTACCAATTTTTGCGCCATTCTCGTACCCGTAAAGAGTGCGCACGAAGCAACCGGAGTCTCGTTCCTGATTATCTGGATATACTCGATCTTGCGATCCAATACCTCCCGGTAGGCATTCAGGAATTGCGGAAGAGAGTACGGATCTGCCGGGGGATTTTCTGAGAGAAATTTCTCGTAGGCGGGTGAATCTACCTTCTCGACTTTTAGGTCAACCATTTTGGGGAAGAGAAACTCTGGACTCTAAATCTGAAATCTCAGGCACCGTGTCCACCGGAGATTCTTTTCATCTTTTGTATTTTGAGATTGATTGGAATTTATTGTTTCGGATTTAGAATTTTTCTCTATAGGATATATTTGCTGAGGTCCCGGTCTCTCACGATTTTGCTCAGCTTCTCGCGTACCATTTCGCGTGTGATTTCGACATTGGCCGACTCGATCTTGTCCGGTACATTGAACAGGATGTCCTCGAGCAGGGTGGTCATGATGGTGTGCAGCCTGCGGGCACCGATATTCTCCACCTGCTCGTTCACTTCAGCAGCCACCTTGGCGACCTCACGGATCGCGTCGTCTGTGAATCTGATCGACACTCCCTCGGTTGCCAGGAGAGCGGTATACTGTTTTATGAGGGCATTCTCGGGCATCGTGAGGATTTTGTAGAAATCTTCCTCGTTGAGGCTGTTGAGTTCCACACGGATGGGAAATCTTCCCTGCAGTTCCGGGATGAGATCGGAAGGTTTCGTGGTATGAAATGCTCCGCTCGCGATGAAGAGGACATGGTCCGTCCTGACGGCACCGTACTTCGTCATAACCGTCGAGCCTTCGACGATGGGAAGAAGATCCTTCTGCACGCCCTCGCGTGAGACGTCCGGACCCCTCGTCTCGCCGCCCGTTGTCGCGACCTTGTCGATCTCGTCCACGAAAACTATCCCGTTGTTCTCCACCCTGCTGATGGCTTCTTTCACGACGCCGTCCATATCGACAAGTTTTTGTGCTTCCTCCTGCTCAAAAATCTTGAGTGCTTCAGGGATCGGTACCCGCCTCGCTTTGCTCTTCTTCGGCATTATGTTGCTGAGGAGATCCTGGAAATTCGCACCCAGGTCCTCGCCCCCGAACGGACCGAATACCTGCATCATCGGCATGGCATCGGCAGTCACTTGAACTTCGATCGTGCGCTTGTCGAGCTCGCCGTCAAGAAGCATCTTTCTGAGTTTCTCCCTTGTCTGACGGCGTTCCTCTTCCTCGTCTGCGTTGTTGTTTCCTTCGACGCTGACTTTCTTTGCGGCCTTCATCGGTATAAGCTCGTCGAGGACCCTTTCTTCCGCAAGGACCTTGGCGCGGTCCTGGACTTCTGCAGTCTTTTCGGAACGGACGCTGGCGACGGCAATCTCGGCGAGATCGCGTATCATCGACTCGACGTCCCTCCCTACATAACCGACCTCGGTAAATTTCGAGGCTTCAACCTTGACGAACGGAGCATTGGACAGCTTCGCCAGCCGCCGCGCAATCTCCGTTTTCCCGACTCCCGTCGGCCCGATCAAGATGATGTTGTTCGGCATTATCTCTTCGCGGAGATTTTCGGGCACCTGCTGCCGGCGCCAGCGGTTCCGTAGGGCGATCGCCACGGATTTCTTGGCGGCATCCTGTCCGATGATATACTTGTCGAGCTCCTGAACTACCGTCCGGGGCGTAAGCTCACGCTTTGAAGGATCGCTCTTTATGAGCTTGGATGATTTGGCCATTTCAAATTTCTTCAATTGAAAAATTCTTGTTTGTGTAAATGCAGATATCCGACGCGGCATCCAGCGATTCCAGCACGATCTCCCTGGCCGTCATGTGCGTATGTTTGATGAGGACTCTCGCCGCCGAGAGCGCGTAGTTGCCTCCGGATCCTATTGCGACGATCTTGTCGTCGGGCTCGATCACATCGCCGGTGCCGGAGATCAGAAGCGCGGTGTCCTTGTTCATCACCACTAGCAGTGCCTCGAGCCGGCGCAGGTATTTGTCGAGCCTCCAGTCTTTCGCAAGTTCGACAGCTGCCCTGCTGAGGTTCCCGTGGTATTGCTGGAGCTTGTCCTCAAAGCGCTCGAACAGGGTGAATGCGTCCGCCGAGGCGCCGGCAAAACCCGCAATCACGGTATCGTTATAAAGCTTCCTTACCTTCCTGGAGTTGTTTTTCATCACCGACTGTCCTACGGTGACCTGCCCGTCGCTCCCTATAGCGCACTCTCCGTCCTTAATGATGCCGATGACTGTTGTCGAGTGAATCTTCATTGTGATCCTTTGAATGCAGGAAATCCGATCCTGACGATTAACCGGTCTTCAGCCGGGCTTATTCATTTCGCCCAAAACCCTCTCATACACGCCCAGCATAAGAAGCGCCTCTTTCCAGTCGAGCAGGTCGTCCTCCATCTCCGGAGTCAGGCCCGATTTCGGTGTCTTCTTTTCAAGATCATCGTACGAAGCGGAATATTTAACTTCATACCTGAGCACAACATCGTGATAATGCCGGATCTTCCCCTCAACAGTCTCCCGGTCGAGAGTATCGATGATTCCCATTTACCTATGCCTCTCGCCGCATTCGGGCCGGGGGAACCCGCAGCTGCTCGCGGTATTTCGTGACGGTCCTGCGTGCGACTCTGTAACCCTGCTGGTTGAGGAGTTCGGTGATCTTCTCGTCGTTGAGCGGGTTTGCCTTTTCCTCGGCCTCGATCATTGCCTTTATCTTGTTCTTGATCTCGCGCGTCGCGACTTCCTCGCCGTCGGTGGTCTTGAGTCCCTCGCTGAAGAGTTCACGCAGTCTGAAGACTCCGTAATCGGTCTGTACGTACTTTGCACTGACTACGCGGCTGATGGTGGAGATGTCGAACCCCGTCCTGTCGGCAATGTCCCTGTATATGAGCGGGTGGATATTGTCCGGACCCTCCGTGAAAAACTCGCGCTGCGTTTCCACGAGCGCTTTCATGACACTGGTCATGGTCTGGCGGCGCTGCTGCAGTGCGTTTACGAACCACTTGGCCGATTCGAGTTTCCTCTTGAGGAAGTCCTTCGTTTGCGGGTCTGTCTTGTGCCCGCGGGCCTGCTTCATCATGTCGAGATATCTCGGGCTTATCCGGACCTGAGGCATATCCCGCTCGTTGAGGGTGATGACAAGTTCACCCTGCTCGTTTTCATGCACCACGAAATCCGGGACGACGATCGTCGTGTCCAGAGGAAGAAGGAACCCCTCACCCGGCTTCGGATTCAATTTCTTTATCACCGCGTCGGCAATCTTCAGTTCGTCCTGCGTGATGTTAAGTTTCTTTTCCAGCTGGTCGTAGCGATGA
>JAJYGB010000190.1 GCA_021785235.1 Bacteroidota bacterium | reverse complement strand
ACACAGGCTTCTTTTTCGAGATCTCGAAGGGCGTCGTGGTTGCGGGAAACGTGTTCGTGACTTGCAACCATGGCATGATGATTTTGAACAGCTCCGACGCGAAGATTTCCGAGAATACATTCGTCAATAGTATGGCTTGCATCGGCAGGAACGGGCGCACTCCGGCGGGCGACCGTTTCGGATGGCATTCAAGTACCGGTCCGGATGTCGATAAGCGCGAAGGGCATGTTTTTGTCGACAACCTCCTTACCGGCGATGCGAACTTCACAAGGCCGCTCCTGTTCGTCTGGCAGCCTGCCGCGCTGTGCGGTCAACTCACGAAGCCGGAGCTCAACGAGATGGATCATAACGTTTATGTTCGTGGCGTGGAGAAGGCTCCTTATCCTCTGATCCTGTGGAGTCCGGCACAAAACGACAAATGTCAAACAGGGATTGATTCTTTGGAGAGTCTGCGAAATTTATATCCTGGTTTTGAGGCGAACAGCCGCTTCTATGCCAACTATGGCGGCCCTCTGTTTAAAGGCGCCGAGTTAAAGAATTACCAGCTGCTGGAAAACTTTCCGGGCGCGAAGTTGGGTTCGCGACCTCCGGAAGAGATACGGAAGTTAATTGACCCATCTGAGAGGGAAGGCCGATATGTGGGAGCTTACCCACCGGTGCATTGATACGGAAGCCGCGCTCTTAAGAGCGTGGTTGAGATGCCCCGAGTAGTTATATTCCGATTACAAAAAGGGTTTGCTTAATGGAAGAACTAGTCAGAAGAATTGGTGAATGCATCGAACGAGGGAAGGTCAACAAGCCTTCGCCCTATCCGAACGAAATGCAGGGACAGGACGGCTCCGATGAGCTGACACGCCAGGCGCTCGACGCGGGCGTCGGTCCGGAGAATATTCTTCAGGCGTGCAACGACGGCATGAGGCGTATCGGCGACAGGTTCAGTCGTAATGAAGTGTTTGTACCGGAGCTGCTGATGGCGGCAAAGGCTATGAACGCGGTCATGGCTCATCTCAAGCCGTACTTCCAGACGGGAACGGTTAAGGCGAAGGGTAAGCTCGTCATTGGGACTGTCGCGGGAGATCTCCACGACATAGGAAAGAATCTTGTCGCGATGGTCGTGGAGGGAAACGGGTGGGAAGTGATCGACCTCGGTGTCGATGTTAAGCCGGTAAAGTTTCTCGATGCAATAAAACAGAACGCCGGTTGCGCTGTCGGATTGAGCGCGCTGCTGACCACGACGATGGCAAGCATGTCTAAGACGGTTCAGGAAATAAAGGCGCAATTTCCGGCGACGCGCGTAATCGTCGGTGGAGCACCGCTAAACCAGAAAGCTGCGGAACAGATGGGAGCTGACGCATACGCCCCCAACCCTCAGGGAGCCGTCGCTTTCTTGAATATGATAGGACAGAAATGACGTCACTTCTTAAGGCGCTGAAAAGCGGGAGAATTCTCGTGTCCGACGGGGCGTGGGGGACCATGCTGCAGGAACGCGGACTTCAAGCGGGCGAGTGCCCGGAATTATGGAACATCACCCGTCGTGACGACGTGCTCGCGGTGGCGGGAAGCTATGTTCAAGCCGGTGCCGACATGATCCTGACAAACAGCTTCGGCGGTTCGCCGATCAAACTCGCTCACTACGGGCTGCAGGATCGTGCCGTGGAACTGAACGAAGCAGCCGCTGCTATTTCGAGAGAGGCTGCGGGAAACGACCGATTTGTGCTGGGTTCGGTGGGACCGACCGGTGAAATGCTTATGATGGGACAGGTGACGGAAGAATCGGTTTACGACGGCTTCCGTATCCAGGCTGAAGCCCTGAAGAAAGGTGGAGTCGACGCGATACTCGTCGAGACGATGTCCGCGATCGACGAGGCGACGATTGCCATCCGTGCCGCGAAGGAAGCGACGGGCCTGGAAATCATATGCACGTTTACATTTGATAAGACTCCTAAAGGAGGATACCACACCATGATGGGCGTCTCTCCCGCCGACATGGTGAAAGCGGTGAAGGAAGCGGGCGCTTCCATTATCGGCGCGAACTGCGGCAACGGGTTCGATCAGATGGTAGAGGTCGTCAGGGAAATCCGGAAAGCGGATACTTCGACGCCCGTCCTCGTCCATGCCAACGCGGGTCTTCCGGTGATCGAAGATGGGAAGGTGGTTTATACGGAGACGCCGGCGGCGGTCGCGGTCATGGCCCGTGAACTGGCGAAGTGCGGTGCAAATATCATAGGGGGATGCTGCGGCACAACTCCCGATCACATAAGGGCGCTCGTGAAGGAGCTGAAAGCGTTTTGAATCTGAACGAGATCGAAATAGAGAATGATGTCTTCGAGGTCCAGATAGAATACGGCAACCTGCCCATCGAGAGAACCGAAATCGAATTGACTCTCGGGTATCCCGACGGCGAAATCCCCGTCCACTTCGGGGGAATGATAGATGAGGCTCTCCTGCAACTGCCAAAGCGTTGCGAGATCAGGGCCGGCTATCGACTGCTTGATGCGGAAAGACCGGCAGGGCGGTACGACGGACTCGTAATAGGCGGAACGTTCTTCAAAATGGACAAGATCGTCACCGGCCAGCTCAAGAAAGCCTCGAAGACGGCGTTGTTTGTTTGCACGATAGGACCGGGCATGGAACTCTGGTCGAAGCATCTTCTGAAACATGGCGATCCGGCGCTCGGCTATATCGCGGACGTCACGGCATCAGCTGCCGCTGAGGCGGTGACAAATCTTCTCCACGATCACATTGGAGAACGGATGCTGTCGCGAGGGCTGAAGATCACCAACAGGTACAGCCCGGGTTATTGCAAATGGTCGGTGGCCGAACAGCACCTTCTCTTCTCCCTCCTGCCTGACGAATTTTGCGGAGTGACGCTGTCGGAGTCTGCACTCATGTCTCCCATCAAATCGGTAAGCGGAGTCGTCGGAGTGGGCCCCGATGTCGAGTGGAAGGATTATATCTGCGACCGGTGCGGAGTGAAGGACTGTACTTACAGGGCGACGCGATCGGCAGCGGCGGAGAAAAGAGGTTAAGGTACGTCGATATCCGCGCGAAATTCTAAACTCTAAATACTAAACTCGAAACAAATCCAAAAACATGAAACTCGAAACGGACGACAAAATTATCTGCGGTTTTTGAGAATTGGGATTTGTTTAGAATTTAGAATTTCTACCGGAGGACGCTATGTTTGCGACCAAAGAGTCAACAACAAGGAGATGAGGCAAGCGGCATGACAGACCAACAATGGGAAATACTTCAGAGAACCATCAAGGGTGAGGCTCTTGACCCTCTCCCGATCGGTTTCATCATAGACAGTCCGTGGCTGCCGAACTGGTAC
>JAJYGB010000418.1 GCA_021785235.1 Bacteroidota bacterium | reverse complement strand
CTACCACCGTTATCACCGGATAGGGATACGGTCCGTACCACAATCCGAAATATCTGATCGCCGTATCTATGGCGGCAAAGTATCTTTCCTCCTGAGAGCGATGTTCAGGTTGGAGCAGAAGTATTATCCTCGTCTCGGGCAGGCCGGCATACATGAATGTCCGGGTAAGTTTCAAGAAATCGGGAGATGCCGTCCAGGCGAAATCGTGGACATCATGGGCGATGTAATGATACGTGGTGGTCCCGTCAGAATTCGTGGAATCGCCGACCTGTTCCCCCGTGGCGCCGACGGTAAAGTTAGACGGGACATTGATATTTACATCATAGATGCCGAAATCGGCGAAGAAATTAGTGAAAGCGTGAAACTGGTGGCAGTTCCATGCACCGTTCTGCAGGACCCCGACCTTGGGAAACCATTGGGAGACGAAATAGAACTCTCGCCCCGGCGCCCACCCGCTTCTTGAGATTGCCTCTGGCAGCCGCTCATGAAAATCGATCGAGATGCTTACCGAGTCCCGCGGAGCTACCGGCTTTGCCAATCGTACCATCATGACGGTGCTGTCGTGGCCGTTACCGTCGTCGGGCTGAACATAACGGATGCTCGCCGTAAAGTCATCGTTTGTCCGGAGGTCGACACATTTCTGAAGTTCCATCCAGCCGCGTGACGCGCCGGGAATACTCCTCCCGCCTTCGCGCATAAATGTGGTTTTGCTGCTCTTGAACGCATTTGGATAAAGATGAAAGTAGAGTTGACTCGTGCTTTGGTTCGACGTATTGTGCCAATTCAAAATTTCCCGGGCGTCGATAGCGCGGGACTTCGGATCCAACCGCACGTCTATGATATAATTTGCGATGCGGTCCCCGACAGGTTGCGAGGAAGCGGGCAAAACGGAAATGAAAATGATTACCGCAACGGTGAAGGAGCAAACCAGCAAGCCGTGCGAGAGCCGGCACGGCGGATTCCAGCCCCCATTCTTCCCGCCGAGCGGAAATATCATTTCTTTATGATAGTATCGATTTGTTGCTGGATTGCAAGATAATCGCTGTAATCAGCGGAGGCCTGAAGCACGATCGTCGCCGGAAAATCCGTAGGTATCGTGTTTCCCCCCTTTATTTCGTACGGGACAAGTTCTCTCGTGATCCCGAGACTTCGAAAGATCCTCTCACCGAAACGACCGGCCAGGTAGGAATGGATATTTTCGGAAAGCTGGTTATACGCGGTGTTGACCTGCGGATATTTGCCAGTCACGAGATTCGTGGCGATGAAACCTGCGTACAACTGCGTGCTTCCCTCTTTCTTTATTCCATCGGCAAAATATTCCTGCGCTTTAGCGTATTCACCCGCCGCGAACGATTTCATCCCTTCGTCGTACAGCTCCGCAGGCTTCTTCGAACATGACGAAACAAGAAATGAAAGAGACAAAACTGCCAGGAGTGTTGATTTCGAAAGCAGATTGCGGGCACCGGTAATTGAGAATTTAAAATTCATAATTGTGAATTCTTCTTTCAAAGTCCGTAAAGTTTCCATTTTGAATCGACAAGTTTTTTGATCTCATCCGACATTACAATCTTGTCGGGCCACGGCCGCGTGAAGCCTTCGTCGGGCCACTTGCGCGTCCCGTCGATTCCCATCTTGCTGCCGAAGCTGAAAAGTTGCGCGGAATGGTCGAGCACGTCGGCGGGACCCTTCGTGAAAATAACGTCGCGCTGCGGATCGATGTTGTTCAGGGCGTACCACCAGGCCTCTGACGTGTTCTGCACATTAACATCCTTGTCGACGACTACGATGACCTTCGCGAACATCATCTGTCCCATCCCCCACAGCCCGTTCATCACCTTGAACGCGTGGCCGGGATATTTCTTGTCGATCGAGACGAACACGAGGTTGTGAAATATCCCTTCGAAAGGCATGTGGTAATCGACGATCTCCGGTATCACGAGTTTCGCGAGCGGAAGGAAAATCCTCTCGGTCGCGTGCCCCATCCAGTCGTCCTCCATAATCGGCTGGCCGACAACCGTCGACACGAATACCGGTTTCTTCCGGGTTGTTATCGCCGTAACATGGAACGCCGGATAGTAGTCGGCAAGCGAATAGAATCCCGTGTGGTCTCCGAACGGTCCTTCGAGGCGGAGTTCCTCTTCGGTGTCGACGTATCCTTCGAGCACGATCTCAGACTCGGCCGGGACTTCCAGGTCGACTGTCTTGCACTTCACAAGCTCGACCGGCTCCTTTCTCAGGAATCCGGAGAAAAGATACTCTTCGATGCTTTCCGGGAGAGGCGCGCTGGTGCTGTACATCGTGGCGGGGTCGGAACCGACGACGACGGCGACTTCGAGCCGCTTCATCCCTTTTTCCTTCGCCCTTCTGAAATGCGCCGCCCCGCCTTTGTGCCTCTGCCAGTGCATCGCGGTCGTGTTCTTGTCGAGGACCTGGAGCCGGTAGAGACCCATGTTGCGGATTCCGCTGTCGGGATCCTTCGTCACGACCTGTCCGAAGAGTATGTACGGTCCACCGTCCTGCGGCCAGGAGGTCGTGATCGGCAGCTGGTAAAGGTCGACCTTTTCTTCAGTTATGACGACTTCCTGACAGGCTCCCTTCTTCACAATCTTCGGCGGAAACTTCGCCATCTCCATAAGCTTCGGCATCATCGCCATTTTCCCGAGAAGCGACTCGGGGACCTTCAGGTTCAGCATATCGGAGAGTCTTTCGCCTATCTCGTCGAGATCCTCAACGCCGAGTGCCCAGGCCATCCTCTGCTTCGTGCCGAAGATGTTGATTGCCAGCGGTATCTTGCTTCCCTTCACGTTCGTGAAGAGGAGCGCGGGACCGCCCGACTTGACGACCCGGTCCACTATTTCGGTTATCTCGAACTTCGCGTCGACCTCAGTGTCGATGACTTTGAGCTCGTGCTTCTTCTTGAGTAATTGAATGAATTCGTTCAGGTTATTGAGTGCCATTTGATATGTCCGTTGATGTTATTCTCCTGGCGCCCGCGTATCGGCGCTTGTAATACCGGCTATCGAGCGACGAGATTGTTACTCCCTGCGATACGCTCGCGTTCGCGAACAGATCGTCGCCGAGATAAATGCCGACGTGGCTGATTCTATTCCCGACAGTTTTGAAGAAGACGAGATCACCGGGTTGAAGGTTGTCTTTGGATACCCTGTCACCGAGGGAAGATTGTTCGAGGGCGGAATGCGGAAGCTCCACGTCGAAGACCGAATTGAAAACCACCATCGAGAATCCGACGAACCACTCTGCGGCACGCACTGTGAATATGTCGCTAGTGACGGCGTAGCTTACGGCCATTGCCGCCAGCGCGGTCATGGCAAATAG
>JAJYGB010000396.1 GCA_021785235.1 Bacteroidota bacterium | reverse complement strand
GTTCTTTCGGAGGCGCTATACAACAAGTCTCTCGAAGAAATGCTCGAGGATGTCAGACCCGACGGTGCTTTCATGGCGGGGGCGATGTGGCCGGGGGTATGGACCCGCGACGTTAGTTACAGCGGTTTTCTTTCTCTTGCGATAATAAATCCTGATGCCGTGAACGCGAGCCTTCTGAAGAAAGTTCGAAACGACCGGATAATCCAGGACACCGGTACCGGCGGCTCATGGCCCGTTTCGTCGGACAGGATGGTCTGGACTCTTGCGGCGTGGGAAGTATACAAGGTGACTGGCGATGAGGCGTGGCTGAAGAAAGCGTATGAGATAGCGGGCAATTCCGCGATGGATGACATGCATACGCTTGAAGACCCGGCGACCGGGCTATTTCACGGCGAGTCTTCTTTTCTTGACTGGAGAGAACAGACGTACCCACGATGGATGGATCCGAAGGACATATTTATGTCTGAAGACCTCGGAACGAATGCCGTGCATTACGAGACGTACCGAATCCTCGCTAAGATGGCAGACGCCCTCCGTAAATCACCGGAAAAGTATTTGGAGACGGCTCGCCGGATCAAGGAAGGAATAAATAAATATCTTTGGATGCCTAAGAAAGGTAACTACGGACAATATCTTTATGGAAGAAATTATCAGACGCTTTCCCCCCGCTCCGAGTCTCTCGGAGAATCCCTTTGCGTCCTCTTCGGAATCGCCGATCGCGCGCGTGCGGCGGAAGTGATCCGCAAAACTCCGGTCACTCAATTCGGCATAACATGCATTTATCCCCAGATACCTGGAATCCCTCCATATCGTAACAATGCTGTCTGGCCATTTGTGGAATCGTACTGGGCATGGGCTTCATCTGAAGCGAACAACATGGCGTCTGTCTCGAGGGCGATTGGCGCGGTTTACAGAGCTGCGTCGTTTTTCCTGACCAACAAGGAGAACATGGTCGCGAGCACCGGCGATTATCTCGGAACGCAGATCAATTCCGACAGGCAATTGTGGAGCGTCGCCGGCGATCTGTCGATTGTCTACCGCGTCCTCTTCGGACTAAGATTTCACCGGCAATCGCTCAGCTTCTCTCCGTGCGTTCCAGTGGGCTTCGGCAAAATGCTCAGGCTTGACAATCTTTTTTACAGAAAGGCCGTCCTTTCCATATCCATCAATGGATGGGGGAACAGGATCGCCAGTGTTTCTCTGGACGGGCATCGAGTTTCCGGAGATGCCATACCTGCCAACCTTGTCGGCAAGCACTCAGTGGAAATTGTGATGGGCGGTGAAAGAGGTGGAAGTAGTGGGATTAATCTTGTCCCCGTCATGTTTTCCCCGGCTACTCCACGTGCGTCGCTCGACGGCTCAAAGTTGAAGTGGAATTACGTGGACGGCGCCGTTTCATATTCGATTTGTAGAAACGGGAAAGAAGTCGCCAAGACCGGCCTCAATCATTACGAGATTAGCGTTGCGAAAGGGTATTCCGAATACCAAGTTATGGCCGTCGGCCGGAATGGACTCGAATCGTTTTTAAGCACGCCGCTGGTTATTGACAAAGGAGATCCTTCGATAGTAGTGCAGGCCGAGAGCAATGCCAGCGGCGTGGAACAAAAGTATCCCGGGTACACCGGTTCGGGTTACATCAGCCTCGATCTTCGGAATCCTGATTCTCCCGAGTACAAGGTAAACATAAAGTCAGGCGGACTATACGCCATCGTTGTTAGATATGCCAACGGAGAGGGGCCGATAAACACGGACAACAAGTGCGCGATCCGCACTCTATACGTGGATCATCACGCCGATGGTCCGGTTGTCATGCCTCAACGCGGTGAAGGGGTGTGGAGCGATTGGGGATACAGCAACGTGAACCACATAAGCCTGTCACCTGGAGTCCATCTGTTGTCGATATCCTTCGACAAGCACGACAATAACATGAACGGAAACACCAACACTGCTCTTGTTGATGCTATCCGCTTAACCATGATTTCAAAGAGGTAAAGCATGCGAAGAACCACCATTGCCTTTTTCATACTCTTATTCTCGCTCAAAGCTTTCGCAGGAGATTCAGGCAAACTTTCCGGTGAAGTCGTGGACGCGAGCACGAAAGAGCCTCTCGTCGGCGCTACTGTCGTCGTCGAGGGAACATCGAGGGGTGCCGCCACGGATTTGAACGGCAGGTTCGTGATACTTGATGTCCCTCCGGGAACGTACGCCTTGAAAGCGTCAGCCGTCGGATATCGCTCCGAGGAAATAAAGAACCTCCAAGTATCGATAGACCTGACAACGACAGCTCATTTCAAACTCTCGGAGTCCGCCGTTACGACTAAATCCGTGATCGTGGTGGCCACTCGCCCGATGGTCCAGAAAGACATGACTGCGACGACGGCAATCGTGAACAGCAGACAAATCGAAACCCTGCCGGTGACGAGTTTCCAGGACGTCCTGAACCTACAGGCCGGCGTGGTTGCCGGGCACTTTCGAGGCGGCCGTAGCGGAGAGGTCACGTACATGATCGACGGAATCCCCGTCACCGACCCCTATGACGGAGGGACGGTAATAAACGTCAACAAGAACGCGATTCAGCAAATGCAGCTGGTAACCGGCGCGTTCAATGCGCAATACGGGCAGGCGATGAGCGGCATAGTCAATATCGCCACAAAGACCGGCGGCAATCACTTCCGCGGCAACTTCACCGCGTACTCGGGTGATTTCGTAACCTCTCAATCGAATATATTCTCCGGGCTCCAGAGGATTAACCCTTTGAACGATCAGTGGCTCGAAGGTTCGTTGAGCGGCCCGATTGTGAAGGACAAGCTCTTCTTTTACGCGGACGCGCGCTACTACTATACCGCCGGCGACCTATTCGGCATCAATAAGTTCAACGTCAGCGACGTTACAAACACAACCAATCCCGATCCCTATAAGTGGACCATCCAGCAGACAGGGAATGGCCAGCTCGTGCCGATGGCGCCGAACCTCGAAGCGTACCTGCAAGGCAAGCTCACTTATGAGCCGTCTCCGGAAATTCACATCTCGTACGACTACATGCTGGACAATTCCATCGGGAAAGATTACGAGTTCGTCCGCAAGTACGAGCCGAACGGAGAGCTCAGTAATTTTACAAAAGGCTACATGAACACACTTACCCTGACTCAGACACTAAGCTCAAGAACTTATTACAAACTAGGCCTGTCTTATTTCTTCCACGATTACCGGGAATACTACGATCCTTCGGCGTTCTCGTTATCCAATCTTTTCCAGAGGAACGACCCTTTCAATCAGAACTACGTTCTCCCGATTCTCAACCAGGCTCCGGAGGCAACATTTTTCACCGGCGGCATC
>JAJYGB010000139.1 GCA_021785235.1 Bacteroidota bacterium | reverse complement strand
GCTACAGCGTTTCGTTCAACGCTTCGAGGTTCGCCAGCGGAGTCTATTTCTACCGGCTGAGTGCGGGAGACTTCAGTTCGGTAAAGAAGATGCTGCTGCTGAAGTGAAAATGGTCTACTCACCCCCGAACCCCCTCTCTAATTCTTAGAGAGGGGGATCAAGAGGGTTTGTCGAGATGGTTCGCAGCGAGATGATACAAAGAGCCAGGGAGTTAAGAAGAAATCAAACACCGGCAGAGACAATCCTATGGCATTTACTTCGCAACCGGAAATTCTACGGCTTGAAATTTCTGAGGCAGCATCCTATCACGTGTGAGGTTGACGGGAGGGAACACTTTTTTATCGCTGATTTCTATTGTGCAGAAAAGAAGCTTGTCTTGGAGCTCGACGGAAAGGTTCATGACTATCAGCAAGAACGTGACACAGAAAGAGATATGCTAATGAAAAGCCTGGGCCTTAGAGTGTTGCGGATAAAGAATGAGGAACTTGCTGAGTTGAACATTGTGAAGTTGAAGATACAATCTGCTGTTGAGCTCTCTTTCTCCCCCTCTCTATTCATAGAGAGGGGGTCGGGGGGTGAGTAAGGGAATCCCATGAGGCCAACGTCATTTCGACTCCGATATTTAATCGCCGGGATCTTGATGCTCGCACTCTCCCTGCCGGGCTGTACCAAACATTTCTCTTCCACCAGGTACGGAAACGTTCCCCCGGAGACTTACGTCTCGGCATTTCCGTTTCGCGATTCAGTGAACGCCGCCAATTTCAATCCGCAATCCAGCCGCCTCGAAGTACACTGGTGGGCGACGGACGCCGACGGCTTGATTAAGGGTTATATCGTCACTTTCAATAAAAAAGTCTGGACTTTCACTACGATGAGCGACAGCGTCTTTGCACTGCCGCTCTTCACCGAGGATACGACATATATTTTCTCGGTTGCGGCAATTGATAACGGTTTCACCGGCTCTCTCAAAGAAGGGGACACCGTCGCTTTCACTGACAAGAATGGAAACGGGTACTGGGATAAGGGTGAAGCCTTTCCAAAGCTTGGCGGCTCGGTGGATCCCGACCCGCCGGCGATCAAGTTTCCTATCGCCAATACTCCGCCGGTCGTCAGTTTCCTCATGAACAGCGGCCAGTTCACCACACGGACAGATATTCCCGAAACGACATTCACGGTTGCATCTTTCGGCTGGCAAGCCTCCGACCTGGACGGAAACAGCACTATAACTGATTTCTATATAGCTCTCAACGACACGACATCCGCGAACAGCTGGGTGGAACTTCCCGCTCAGGCTCGCTTCGTGACCATAAAGGCCAGGACAGCCGAGGCAAGCACAGACACTTCCACGGTGACATGTGATATCTACGCGAACACTTATCCCGCGATGGCTTACACACCGATGAGTATAACTCTTCCTAACATGAAGCTGAACGGCGATAATGTCTTTTACCTGAAAGCCAAAGATGTTGCTAATGCATACAGTCTCGTGGTCAGGATGCCCGACACGACCCATACGTGGTTCGTGAAAAAACCGAAGGGCGACGTCCTGATAATAAACGACTATGGCTCTCAGACTCAGTCGCTTCCGTTCTACAGATCGGTCTTCGACACCCTGGGAGGGGGCGCGCTGAACGGAAAGTACGACGTGTGGGACATAAGGCTCGGAAAGACAAGCACGCGAAAGGGGGATCTTGTTCAACCGTGTGTTGTCCCTTCGTTCCAGGAAACCCTGAAGCTGTATAAATATATCCTCTGGTATTCGATCGACGATCAGGATTTTGACATCGCCCAGATATCTGTCGGGGAGTTCAGACGGGCCGGAGGTAAAATACTCTTGAGCTACGGGATTTCATCGTCATCTGACGCTTCGGGAGCGGCAGAGCAACTTCGCGATATCAGCGATGCGGTCGACAGTGTGACTGCGGGTGTTCTCACCGACTCGCTGGCTACGAGCCCGATCGGGTCGAACGGTTTCGTCAAGTCGGGAACGTCCCTGATCCCCGTCGACTCCTCGCGATATCCTGTCCTCGTGCGGGACGGGCCGCAGTCAAATCCCATCGACGGCGGGAAAACCGTCCAGAACTTTCGAGGTGTATTTCCGTCGGTCGGGGCGACCGCCATCTACGATATTCAGCCTTACGGTGTCGATGGGCGCCATCCACACATCGGGATAATGAGCGGTGATGGAACCGCGTTCGTTCTCGGCGTCCCGCTTTATCGCTTTAACGGCAACGAGACGCCGCCGTCAGCCAACACGAGAGCGGCTCAGTTGATGTACAGAGTGTTTAAGGATTTTGGAGCGTTCTGATGGCGAAGTTCAGAAACCAAAATCCGGTTTACAACCGACGACCGGGGACAAAGAATCCGAATTTGGAAACACGCGTGAGTTCCTCCTCTTTGCTCGTTGGAATTTTGTTTTTGTTTGGGACTTTGTGTTTGGAGCTTCTTAATTCGCCGTCATTCGGTCAGCAGAAGGGGAGCATTCATGGCAAAGCTGTCGACTCCGCCACGAAGGAAGGGCTCATCGGCGTGAACGTCATGATCAAGGGGACTTATTACGGCGCGACGACAGACATCGACGGAAATTATGAGATCAAAAACGTCTCACCCGGCTCGTACATTCTCACATTTCGTTTGCTCGGATATAAGGAGGTCGAGCATACAGGCGTCAACGTAGAAGAGGGCGGTGCGATCACGGTCAATGTCAGCATGGTGGAGACAGCACTTTCGCTCGGGCAGGAGGTCGTTATCGTCGGAGAGAAACCGATGATGGATGTCGCGGAAACCCAGAGCACGAAGACGATATCATCCGATGAAATAAGGATCTCGGCGGTCGAGAACGTAAAGGAAGTTGTCTCGCAACAGGTCGGCGTCGTCGCGTCGGACAACGAGATTCACATTCGCGGAGGCCGCTCGTATGAAAACGCATACCTCCTCGACGGCATTTCAATACAGGATCCTCTGGCGGGCACGGGCTTCGGCCTGCAATTGAGCGCTAACGCTCTCGGCCAGATGGAGATAATCACCGGCGGCTTCAATGCCGAGTACGGTCAGGCGACAAGCGGCATCGTGAACGTCAGGACAAAAGAAGGCGGCAGCAAGTACGACCTGTTCATGCAGTACAAAACCGATCACTGGGGGCTAAACGACAATTCGCCTTCGAACTTCAACTCCGACGATTACCAGGCGAACGTCAGCGGCCCGGAGCCCATCACGAAGTTTCTGCTCCCGGCAGTCGGAGTAAACATCCCCGGCGAGGTTACTCTCTTCGGAAGTTTCGCCGCCGGTTTCACCGACGGACAGGTTCTATGGGCACAGCGCTACCAGAACGGCCAG
>JAJYGB010000604.1 GCA_021785235.1 Bacteroidota bacterium | reverse complement strand
CAGCTATACGACGCCAAGACCGGCAAAGTTAGGATACCGCATTTCTATGACGACGTAATTCCCCTGAAGAAGAAAGAACTTGACAACTTCCTCAGGAGCGGATTCAAGGTCAGCGACTTCCAGAAAGTCCACGGGTTGAAAAGCATGCGCGCTACGAAACCCGCCGATGTCTTGACGAGAATCTGGGGTATGCCTACTTTGGAAGTCCACGGCATCGTCGGCGGCTACACAGGCCCTGGAGTAAAGACTGTCGTCCCGCCGCGAGCCGAAGCAAAAGTCAGTATGAGACTTGTGCCGAACCAATCTCCAAAAAAGGTCCTGAGACTTCTGACAGACTATGTCAAGAAGCTGAATCCCGACGTCAAGGTGAAGCCACATAGCACCCTTGGACCGTATCTCGGTGACTTCTCAGGACCGCTCGCGAAGGCGGCGTCGGACGCTGTCGAGTTCGCGTTTGGCAAGAAGCCTGCATTCATACGCGAAGGCGGTTCGATCGGCGCAGTCGTTACAATGGCAAAGCACCTGAAGGCGCCGATAACCATACTCGGACTGAGTCTTCCCGAGCACGGCTATCACGCACCGAACGAATATTACGATTTCGGGCAGTATGCGGTAGGCGTCAAAGCATTCGCGAAATTCTTCGACACAATTAGCAGAATGTAGCCGCGGTTACTTGCCGGAGTGACTGTCACCAGCCAGGATTTATCCAGCGCTGGTGCCAATCGCCATGCGGGGGCGTTCCAATTATCAAGCAATCCATTAATCTATGATTCCATCATTTCCCCTCATGCCATAACTGCGGCCTTTCCACCCCACTTCACAAATCCTTAACACATCATTAACGGCGAGGTCACAGCCATTCGGTAGATTATTGTCAAAAAAGGAGAACACCTTTATGCGATCAATATACGCCTTAGTGGCTCTCTTGCTGTTTACGGGAGTTTCTTTCGCTCAGAATTTGCCGAAATTTTCGGGATTGATGTTCGGCGACTACTACTACATGGCGCAGAACCATGACCCTTCTCAGGTCAATATGCAGGCGTTTGAGTACAGAAGGATATATCTCACGGCTGATTATACAATCGACAACGATTTTTGGGCAAGATTCCGCCTTGAATCCGATCCGACAGGATCGAACCTCGGAAATGGTAAGCTGTCGACCTGGATGAAGGATGCTTTCATCGACTGGAAGAATCCGATTGGCAATAGCGACCTTGTAATCGGTCTTCAGGGAACATGGAACATAAACATGGCCGAGGGAATATTCGGTTATCGTCCTCTCGAGAAAACGATCCAGGACCTGCACGGAATCAGCGCTTCCAGAGACCTCGGAGTGTCGTTGACTGAACGATTCACTCACGAATTCTCCGCTGGTCTGTTCCTTGGCAACAACAGCGGCAACAGTGGAGGGCTTTATCCCGATAATGCCAATGGGTCGGTGACGAACGTAAACCTCGCCTACAAATACAAAACGGGTTACCTCTTCTTGCAGTACGCCTCCGACGGACTGACAGTTCTCCTCGACGGCCAATATTCTGGCGCAGCAAAACAACAGGACATCAGCACTGGTGACCTCATAGTGAACTACAAGACAAAGACTTACGGCATCGGCGTTCAGGGCTTCATCAATACCGTGAGCAAAGCCAATCCCGACGGTTCCAATCTCAACCGGAATGGCGTCAGCTTTAACGGGTGGGTCACGCTAGTAAGAGACCTGAACCTCGTTGGCAGGTACGACATTTATGACGGCAACTCCGACAAAACGTACCAGAACGTCACGCTCGGACCTAACCAATTTCTCTACTGCACCCAGAACTTCCTCCTAGCGGCTTTGGACTACAAAGTAAACGACCACGTTCACTTTATGCCTAACCTTGAGTATACTACTTATGGAGTGAGCGGATCCAAGCCCGATGTAATGTACAGGGTCACTTACTACTTCGATTTCTAAGATTTGAAACAATTGTTCGCGATTGTATGTTTTCATTGACAAATAAAAAAACAAAAAGGAGCATGTGATGCTTAAAAAAGTCTTGATCGCTTTGGTCGCCGTTCTGGCCTCTACCGCGATGGTAAAGGCGCAGACACTCATCAACGGCGCGGGATCAACTTTCATCTACCCGATGTTTTCAAAATGGGCCGACGTGTACCACAAGATGCACCCGGACATTGAATTCAATTATCAGGCTATCGGTAGCGGCGGCGGAATCGAGCAGCTTCTGGCCGGTACGGTAGAAATAGGCGCCAGCGACGCGCCCCTTAACAATCAGCAGATCGCGGCGGCTAACAAAGCGCACGGCCCGGTTGTTCATCTTCCGGAGGCCATGGGCGCGGTGGCCGTCACCTATCATATTCCAGGCTTTCACGGCGTTCTCAAGTTCACGGGACCGGTCATCGCGAAGATCTTCATGGGACAGATTACGAAGTGGAACGATCCCGAGCTGAAGGCTTTGAACCCCGGCGTGAACCTTCCTGACCGCCCGATCATCGTCGTCCACCGCTCCGACGGCAGCGGCGACACATACATCTTCGTCGACTTCCTCTGCAAGGTATCCAAGGAATGGAACGCCAAGGTGGGTAGAGGCACAAGCGTCGACTGGCCGGTAGGCATCGGTGCAAAAGGAAACCAGGGGGTTACCGGACAGATCGAGCAGACACCATATTCGATCGGTTATGTGACGCTTATATACGCTCTTCAAAATGATGTCCCGTTCGGCGCCGTGAAGAACGCTGCTGGCGCCTTCATTCACCCGACAATTCAGAGCGTCAGCGACGCGGCTGCCAATGCTGCGAGGATCGTTCCTAAGGACTTGAGGTTCTCCATCACGAACGCTCCCGGAAAGTCATCGTATCCTATCTCGAGCGCGACATGGTTGATCGTTTACGTCAACCAGGGAAACTACACAAGCTACAAGATTGCCAAAGAGACGGTGCAGTTCCTGCACTGGGTGCTCACCGAAGGACAAAAGATGGAGCCCTCGCTTGACTACGCTCCGATTCCCGGACCGATCCAGAAGATGGAGCTCGGCCTTCTCCGCAAAGTCAACTACAACGGAAAGAGCCTGTACTAAGATTTAACTCCCTAAATTTGGGGCAAGAGGATGCGGGGTCCGCGGCGTAAAAACTGCGGCCCCGCTATTTTTTTCTGGTGACCTTCCAAAAGTCCTGAGCCTTATGCGAGGCCACATTCGAAAAGTTGCCCCTGTCGCTTCCCTTCACAATTCCTTAATCCAGATTTAACACAGATGTTACCCTGCCTTGGTAAATTGTCGACGTGCATGAGGGCAATTTGTGCGCGATAAAAAACTCATTCCGGCATAAAAGATCAGGAGGCAAA
>JAJYGB010000498.1 GCA_021785235.1 Bacteroidota bacterium | reverse complement strand
ATCCTACGGCGTGGCATCTTGACACGCCTTTCTGGTCATTTAGTGACAAGCGCGCTTTGTCTATTTGGGTTGCCCTGGATGATGCTACGCTTCAAAACGGATGCCTGTATTTCATACCGGGCTCATTTCATCACACGAGTTTTGAAAATCCCGGCATAGGCAAAAACATGGACGCTATATTCGACTTCTATCCCCAACTCGCCGGCTCAAAACCGGCCGCGGTTCCAATGAAAGCCGGCAGCTGTTCATTCCACAATGGATTAACCATCCATGGAGCAGGTCCGAACATGACTCCCGGTTTTCGCCGGGCCATGACCTGTGCCTATATGCCCGACGGGGCCACTTTCAACGGCATTAAGAATATCTTAAGCGACGAACAGGTCGCACGATTGAAGATCGGTGATTTACTAAACGATGATAGTCAAAATCCGCTGCTATACCCGAAGCAAATGTAAGCCAATGCGTTTCGGCCTCGATGTTGGGGGTAAGAGGTAACCTTCATCAGGTGTCTCGCCTGGAAATCGCTGACGAGTGCGTCGGCCTCAGGCTGAGATTGGGGGAAGGCAATACCAGGTGGCAATAATTATCTGATCGTGAGACGTCTGAGCTTTCCTCACATAAAGAGGTGAGAAACCGGCGTGCCCCCGCAGATTGGTACTGGCTCAATTCGAAGCACCCAGGAGAACCTTGAGAAGGTACTCTCGCAGGAATCCAATAATTCGTCCAATTCGCATGACTTCTCCGTAGAAATCTTCGCAAGGTACCGGCGATTTTCTGAAAGTGAGCCAGTACCCACAGATTGATATTGAGGATTACACGCTCTATTTTTGTTAAGAGAGTCGGACCTCAGAGATGCCAGGCTTAGCTACTTTTCATCTCAATAACTTCCTATCTCAGACAGTATTGATTCGCCCGGCAAATTCAGACGCTGAGCGTGACATCCCCCAAAAAAAGTGGAGTTGAATCATGCGGATTCAGAAACAGAATGTGAGAGTACCCTTACCGGGCGTCGTGACAGTTGAGATGGTGACAATCTGTCTGATGCTATTGTCGGCAGCAAACGCGTTCTCCCAAGAACCAGGCGCGTCATTGAAGCCTGTTAATATAAATGTGTCAATCGAATCCGGCGTACTTCCCTACAAGGACCCACGATCACCCGTGGATGAGCGCGTAAAGGATTTGATAGGGAGAATGACACTCCAGGAGAAAGCCCGCCAACTTGACATGTATTCCGGAGCAACGGATTTCTTGGACGCAGATCAGAGAGAGGACCACACTCACGCCAAACCCGGTGCGGTCTTCAATTCCCAGAAGGCGGAAAAGGCCCTGGGGGATCTCGGCGTCGGGTCGATCCACGACCTCTATCCGAGCGCGGCACTTTACGACAGCCTGCAGGCGTGGGTTATCAAATCGAACCGGCTTGGCATACCGGCTCTCTTCATCGAAGAGGGGCTGCACGGATACCTTGGCCTCAACCAGACCGTCTTTCCGCAGAGCGTGAATTTGGCCACAACCTGGAACACAAAACTCGCACGCGAAACGGGAGCGGCGATTGGTGCGGAAGCGCGCGCCGACGGCGTGGACATGATACTCGGGCCCGTGCTCGACATAGCCCGCGATCCAAGGTGGGGAAGGGTTGAGGAGGATTTCGGTGAAGACCCGTTTCTCTCTGGAAGGTTCGCGCTTGCCTATGTGGAGGGAATGCAGGGCGAATCACTGGCGACAGACTCCACTTGTATTGCCGAGCCGAAGCACTTTGCGGCATACGGGTCTCCTGAGAGCGGCTTGAACACCGCTCCGGTACACGCGGGGGAAAGGGAAGTGCGGTCGGTGATGTTGAAATCGTTCGAGCCGGCAGTGCGCGAAGGACATGCCATGGGAATCATGGCGGCTTACAACAGCATAGACGGCATCCCATGCACGGCGAATTCATGGCTCCTGAATACAGTCTTGCGCGACGAGTGGGGATTCCGTGGCTTCGTTCTTTCCGACCTCGGGGCGATTCAACGATTGTATGACGTCTTCCACGTCGTGTCATCTCCCGGCGATGCCGTTTGCCTCGCCATAAACTCCGGAGTCGACATGCAGTTCTATGACTTTCCCCACGATATCTTCCAGAACGCGATCATAGCAGGTGTGAAGGATGGAAAGATTTCTCCGGCCGTGCTTGACAGCGCAGTCGCGGGCGTCCTCAGGGTAAAATTTCTTCTTGGTCTCTTTGACCACCCATATGTAGATGTGAACCTCGATAAGCGCGTATGCCGTTCGCC
Organism: Bacteroidota bacterium; assembly: GCA_021785235.1. The sequence goes on along the minus strand of JAJYGB010000498.1, from coordinate 1,078 downwards.
CGAACATCTGGCTCTCGCCCTCGAAGTCGCGCGGCAGTCAATGTGTCTCCTGAAGAACCAGGATAGCCTCTTGCCTTTGAATAAGGATCTGAAATGTATCGCTGTGATCGGTCCTAACGCGGACAGCACGAGGCTCGGCGATTACTCTTCAAAACCCGAAGACCGAACCGAGGAAGGGATGCTTGGCCAGATCAAGAAGATGGTCTCGCCGGGAACACGTGTTCTATTCTCCGACGGGAGCGATATAAACGAGGCGATTTCTCAGGCCAAACAGGCACAAGTTGTCATCCTGGCCCTTGGGGAAAATAGCAGAGTTTCGGGTGAAAACCGCGACCGTTCAGATCTCGCTCTTCCCGGTAACCAGGAGGAGCTTTTGGAATCAGTAGTTCAGACGGGGACTCCGGCGGTGTTGGTGCTTCAGAACGGCAGGCCGCTCACGATTCCCTGGGCCGCTGAACATGTCCCCGCGATTTTGGAGGCGTGGTATCCCGGGGAATTCGGCGGGCGCGCCATTGCCGAGACGCTTTTTGGTGACAACAACCCCGCAGGGAGACTCACAGTGTCTTTCCCGAGACGCGTCGGACAGCTGCCGGTTTATTACAACCATGGCCCATCAAAGATGAGCAGATATATCGACGGCGACGACACCCCGCAATTTGTATTTGGCTACGGACTCAGCTACACAACATTCAAGTATGACAATCTGAACGTCGTTCCTCCCCCCGAGGGGAGTGGTGGTGACGTGCTCGTCTCTTTCGACCTTACCAACACCGGAAGCAGAGATGGAGATGAAGTAGCGCAGCTCTATGTGCGTGAAAAGACCGCCAGCGTCGAAACGCCGGTCAAGGCGTTGAAGGCATTCGCACGAGTCCATTTGCGCTCCGGAGAGACCAGACTCATAACACTGCATGTGAAGCAAGCCGACCTGCCGGTTTGGGGGGCGGACAAGAAGTGGGAGGTTGAACCCGGCGAATTCACCGTCACTGTCGGTGGAAGTTCAGCGGGAGGTGAGTCCGCGAATTTTGCACTTAAGTAAATCGGGAGCAGATTTGAGGCTGCCGAACTATCGTGTTATGTG
>JAJYGB010000082.1 GCA_021785235.1 Bacteroidota bacterium | reverse complement strand
TCTCAATCTTTCTTTTTGTCCGTTCGATTCCCGCTTTCCACGGGTCTATCCCGAAAACCTCGGAAGTACTCCCCAGCCGCATTGCCAGTTCGACCAGTGGGAATCCTGGGCCGGAACCGATATCCAGGGCCTTGATACCACGAGTGTAGTGTACCGTGTCCAGAAGCCTCAGTCCGAACGGGGCCGACCACAACGAAAGCTCATCCATGACCGAGACGATGTCCGCCGATTCCAGGTCGTAGTGAGAACTGAGGTAATTATCTATGGCCAATCTCCCGAGCTTAGATGAACATAACAGGGAACATGGGGGCCGACTCTTCCCATGGAGGTCGAAAGGCATGTCACGGCCCACGCCTGTGCGTGCAAACTCGAAGCGCCGAGCACCACCATGGCCTCAATGGGGATGCAGAATGTCTTCATCGATCTTTCTCTCTTTTTTCCAAATTCCCGTACGCGGTGTCGCAGGAATGTCTGCGCCGGGAGATATTAAGTTAGAGCGTTCAACATGGCCGCGTGGCGGTTTGAGATTTGTGGCGGGAAGAACTGTCCGGCCGCATAAAGTTACACGGAGTCTACGACCCGATCACTACCGCGCCGCCGTGGCTGTCAAAGATCGTCCCGCTGATGGTGTCCCCCATGACTCGCCAGCATCGCGGGGTTATCTCGACGAGATGGCCTTTGCAGGAGTAAAACGAGCCCTGAATCACCTGTACTTTGTCCTTGTCGAGAAGTGCCGCCTCTATCAGAACGGTGCCGAGTTCTCTGTTGACGAGCGATACAGTCCTGGGTTTTAGCGTCAGACGGAATCTGTCTTTGTAGTCGAACGCGAACTTATTCCGGATTATTTTCGCGACGTGGGTTCCCTTAGCATCGTATATGTCCATCGTGAGGAGGACCTGCGAATCGGTGCCAATCTCCAGCAATACCTGGTCTTTGCCCTCCGCCTTAATTACGCCGTTCGTATTACGAATTGTATTTGATCCCATGCTGAATTCCATAACTCACCTCCGTGGAAAGTCCCCCCTCCTCATGTTGATGAAACAAGCGTGCGCCGGGCGGAATCCTTCGACTTCTACCGGTTCATCCGCATATGCGATCGTTGCGGACATCTCTGAAGGCACACTAACCGTCCATCTTCGGATGAATGTATCCAGGCCGTACGAAATAGTCAAGTATCGGCCCCGCCAACGGGGCTTCTTTCATCGTTGATTGTTTACCCCCCATTTTTTATATTTTTTGCGTTCTTGAAATAATTTCCGAGAGGTATACGGTTGAACCTTGAACTGATTGTTTTTCTGATCCTTGCCGCGGCTGCCATCGTATCGGCTATATTGGTGATAACCCGCAAGAACCCCGTCACAAGCGCTCTTTATCTGGTTTTCAATTTCTTCATCATAGCGGTACTCTATCTTTTCCTCCGAGCGCAGTTCATCGCGATCATTCAAATCACGGTCTACGCCGGCGCTATCATGGTACTCTTCCTTTTCGTGATAATGTTGTTGAACCTTGGCGACGACAAACTGTTTAAATGGAAATTAAACTCCAGGCGAACTATCGCGACACTAATGGGCCTTGCACTGCTGGCGGAAATTCTCTTCTATGTAATGAGCTTTACGTCGGCTTCCGGCCTGTCCTCCGCCGCTGAATCCACGGGAACGGTGGAATCGATAGGCAAGGTCCTATATGGTCGGTATCTCTTTCCGTTTGAGATCACTTCGATCCTGCTTCTCGCGGCCATAGTCGGCGCGATCTTTCTCGCCAAGAAACAACCTTCCGAAAGTCCCGATGGAGAATAAGACAGAATGATACCACTAGCTTACTATATAGGACTCAGCGCGATACTGTTTACAGTAGGGGTTGTCGGCGTGCTTACGCTTCGCAACGCTATCGTTATATTCATGTCGGTGGAGTTGATGCTCAACTCGGCCAACCTGGCGCTGATCGCGTTCTCCGCTTACTCAGGCGATCCGGCCGGGCAAATATTCGTTTTCTTCGTCATCGCCGTCGCGGCAGCGGAATCCGCTGTGGGTCTCGCGATCATCATCGCTTTGTTCCGGAATAAGCTGACTGTAAACATAGATGAAGTGAATGTTCTCAAATGGTGATCCGCGGCCTGAAGGCGTTCACGAACGACGGGGCCGGAGTACATTCCTCTCGAGGAGTCGACCTATCTACCTATTCTTCGAATCGCGGATTCGTAGAACGCTCTCGTACTTACGCTATTGTAGACAGAGAGTCATAGTCAAAGGATAAAACATGCAGAATTTAGTCGTATATATCGTCGTCTTTCCGATTATCGGAGTCCTGATCAACGGGCTTTTCGGCAGCCTGATACAAAAGAAATTCGGAGAGAAGGTTGTCGGCGTGATCGGGAGTGCAACCATCGGGTTATCATTCCTCTTCGCGATACTGATCTTTGTGAAAATGCTAGGCCAGCCGGCTGACGCAAGAAGCCACGTCGTTGATGTCTACAGGTGGATGGCCGCAGGAAGCCTATCCGTGAGCGTCTCGTACCTCGTCGACCAGCTTTCCATCGTGATGCTGCTTGTTGTCACGGGTGTAAGCTTCTTCATCCATATCTATTCGATCGGTTACATGCACGGTGACAGAGGTTTCTTCAGGTTTTTCACTTACCTCAATCTCTTCGTGTTTGCGATGCTTAATCTGATCCTTGCCGACAATTACCTCCTGATGTTTCTCGGCTGGGAGGGGGTGGGCCTCTGCTCGTATTTGCTGATCGGCTTCTGGTACGACCGAAAATTCGAAGGGGTCAATATCTCCTGGACGGGCGATGCCGGAATGAAAGCGTTTATCGTCAACCGGATCGGCGATTTTGCGTTCCTCATCGGAATGTTTCTGGTCTTCGCGAATTTCGGCACCTTCAATTATGACACTATCTTCGGCACCGCTGCGGCTCATTTCGCGACAGGCGACTCGACTATGACCTGGATCGCGATACTTTTCTTCATCGGCGCCACAGGAAAGAGCGCGCAAATACCGCTCTATATCTGGCTCCCGGATGCCATGGCCGGCCCGACTCCGGTTTCTGCGCTCATACACGCCGCCACAATGGTGACAGCCGGTGTATACATGATCGCGCGCAGCTCGGTTATTTACGCGCTCGCTCCGGCAGCGATGACGACAGTGGCCATAGTAGGCGCTCTTACCGCGTTGTATGCCGCAACTATGGCGCTCGTTCAAAACGACATCAAGAAAGTCCTGGCGTACTCCACTATCAGCCAGCTCGGTTACATGTTTCTTGCGCTCGGCGTGGGCGCGTTCGGAGCGGGAATTTTCCACCTGATGACGCACGCCTTCTTCAAAGCGCTCCTCTTCCTCGGCGCCGGCGCGATCATTCACGCGCT
>JAJYGB010000053.1 GCA_021785235.1 Bacteroidota bacterium | reverse complement strand
GGGAGCTATGCCGTTTGGCCGCGATGGAGGAAAGGGATCCGGCCGGGCAAGGTTTCCGTCACTATCCTTGATCCGCTTGTTTTCGATGAGTCGCGAGAGTATCCGACAATTGAAATGAGTCTCCAGTCATGTGTCGCCCCTTCCAATATCGTCGCACTTCGGAAGAGCGGCCTCGATGCAAGGGGGCTGGAGAAGGTCATCTACCGATGCCCTGCGTGCGGGGCCTTCGACGCGCTGACCCCGGGAAGCAGAGACAGGCTCATCTGCCATTTCTGCGGCAATGAACTCAGACTCGAAAGCGATCTCATAATTTCCACTCGCTCCGAAGGAGGAGCCGTCCCGTATTCGATACCGGAGTTGTACCGGCGAATCCGTGTGAATTCATCAGATGTCGTCCCGAACGATTCTGGAAGCGTACGTCGCTTCGCGGGCGAAATCCCCGGCGAGGGTTCCACGATAGCAGTGAGTGGAAGCTGCAGGCACTCATCCGGGAACGAAAACGCATTGTCCGTGGTCGGCAACACAACGATCCGTCTTACGGATGCGAATCTCATATCGGAGGGACCCGGCCAAAGAATTCGAAGGCCCCTGGCCGACATCACTTCGGTGACGATTGAAAGCAATAACAAGCTTCAGATATACCAGGGCCGCACCGGCCTGCTGGAGGAGTTCAGGTTCGAGCGGGAAAGCGCGCTTAAGTGGCAGGACATGATAGCCAAAGCTGTCGAAATACACAGCGGCAGAATCGTCAATCTTACCTAGGAGCCGGAAAATGGATTACGGGGGACAAATACTGAAGGCGTCGATCTTGGATCACTGGCCGCAGCTCAAAAACAGGCTGATCACAATGAGGCAGTACCGGATATTGAACTTCTCCGGCGGACTGGCCAGGTATTCGCCGCTGGACAAGGTGATGTCGAAATTCGTCAGGAGATTTGTCGGAAGCTACCTGTACTCCGTGAAGCTCGAAGTCAACACGTCATGCACACTGGGCTGCAAAATGTGCTACATCCATGAAAACGGCAAACAGTTTTCATTCGAAACCATATGTATGTTTCTCGATCAGATAAGATCGTGCGGAGTTCGTCTCGAAATTCTCGGCGGCGAACCGCTTCTGAGAAAGGACATAACCGAGATAGTCAGTTATGCAAAAGACAAGGCCGAGGTCCCATTCGTCACGCTCTACACCAACGGCCTTGCCGCCACCAATGGGATGAGTTCCGCACTGCATGACGCCGGACTTGACGCCGCCATAGTGACACTCATTTCCCACCGAAAGGAAGTCCACGACGCGTTCACGGGCGTCAAGGGATCGTGGGATCAAACCGTCGAAGGCATCCGCAACCTCATCCGGGCGAAAGTCGCTACTTACACATTCACCGCCATACACTCGGACAACTACACCGACTTTGAAGACATCGACAAGTTTGTCAGGAAGGATCTTGGGGCACACGCGCTTTTCTATCAGTACATACCTCAGAAGGCCGGCGACCCGCTCACTATACCCAGGGAGACATGGCATCGCATCAAGCACAGCGTGCTCATGGAGAAGAACAGGCCTCACATGGAATTCGTGCGGAAGTTCTATATGCTGACCGGCAACGCATGCTCCGGCGGGAACTTCGTCCTAACCATCAAGGCTAACGGGGAGGTACAACCGTGTCCGTTCATATCGGACCTTCCCATCGGAAACATTTACCATTCAAGCATCTGGGATATTTACAGGAACAGGTACAGGCATACCCAGCTTCGGGAATTCAAGAAGCTGCCCGATGAATGTGCCGGCTGCAGCTATGGATCGGTCTGCAGCGGCGGCTGTAAGGCCGGGAACAACATCCTGTTCGGCAGCTACTCGCACCGCGATCACCGCTGCCAGGGTCCTTATAACGAGCGATTCGATCACGAGCGGGTACTCGATTGTGTCCCGACATTCTTCTGACATGAATCCGGTGAAGACGGAAGATATCGTTCTCGACATCCAGGACCTCCGGAAGTCTTTCGGGAAAAGGCAGGTACTGTCCGGCGTGAGTCTGCAGGCAAGGCGGGGCGAGATTATCGGGATCGTGGGTGAAAATGGGGTCGGCAAGAGCACTTTGCTTAAATCGATCGTCGGTCTGCTCAGGCCAGACAGTGGGAATATTAAGATTAAGGGTAGCTTCGGCTACTGCCCGCAGGACATGCTCCTCTTCGAGTCGCTTACGGTCGATGAGAACTTCAGACTCTTCGCGTCCGCTTACGGCCTGAACGGCGGAAGGGACGGTGATGACTGGAAGCAGGCAAAGTCTGGACTGATGAAGATGCTGACTTTCGAAGAATATGGTAACATGATGGTATCAAGACTGAGTGGAGGGACCAGGCAGAAGCTGAATTTTTCACTTTCGGTGCTTCACCATCCTGATCTACTGGTCCTCGATGAGCCGTATTCGGCCCTCGACTGGGAGTCATACAAGTCTTTCTGGGATTACACGGAGAGAATGAAGGAGACACGCAGGACCGTCATTCTTGTTTCCCACATGATTTTCGAGAGGGAAAAACTCGATCGTCTCTTTGAATTGAAGAACGGAATACTGAGATGCGCGCCGGCCAACTGAAAACATACATTTTAATGTCAGCCAAAGAACTCTTCAGAAACAGGCTGGCTCTGATTCTACTCTTCATCATACCTTCCCTGTTCTACGTGCTGACGAGCGTAACAATGCCCGACCGCGAAATAGCATTCAGGCTCGCCGCGATCACGGAAGGAATAATCGTCCGCGTAAGCGAACTGAAAGAAGCGCTCATCTTCATAGGGCTGGCTGCGGTCGGCGTTATATCATCGTTCCTCGGCCTGGTCCTCTCGCAAAAAGACGCCCCGGCAACACAGCGGATCATCCTCTGCGGCTTCAGGCCGATGGAAATAGTGATTTCGAAATTGGTTCTGCTCCTGGCCGTTGTCATTGTCGTCGGCTGTTACGTCGGGCTACTTTTGCGGGTCTTCCTCACGCCCGAGGATATCCTGAAGACAATTCTTTCGTTCACACTGGGCGGTTACGTATATGGCTGTTACGGGATACTGGTCGGGGTCCTCGTCAGACACGAGTTGGAAGGGATACTTCTGGTCGTGCTTCTGGCGAACATCGACATAGGCTGGCTTCAGAATCCCATCTACTATTCCGACGCCCAGAACAAGCTGATCATCCGTCTTCTCCCGGCATTCTATCCATCACAGGCCGCCATGGCATCCGCGTTTACCAGACTAGGCATAACGCTCCCATTCATCCTGGGGCTTGCGTACGGCACCGCACTTCTTGCCATTGCCGTCGTGGTGTCTTCCTTCAGACTCAGGCTTAGCAATCGATTCACGAGCATGGGCTGACACATGCACGG
>JAJYGB010000316.1 GCA_021785235.1 Bacteroidota bacterium | reverse complement strand
TTTTCGCAGACCAGCCACGGGTAATCTACGGTCAGAGTTTTGATGCGTTCTTCCATCTCTGCAACTAGGACAGGAATCTCGTCAAAAGTTGCGGTGGAGTTCTTCACATATTCATTATAGATATTGCACAATGCTTCCGCGTCGCTCAGCCGTACTTCTCTGATCAATGTAAGCTCCTCTTATCATTCCTTTCGCAAAACTATAGTGAAGCGGAATTCGAAATGCAAACTGGGCGGATGATGAAAGGTCAGTCTGGTGTGGAGGTCGATACTCCGAGATTCTCCGTCGAATTGCGATGTTTTCGCTGCTTTTAGGGACATTAAAGTGGCTGCCTCTTAATCCGATAAATGAAATAGAGGATTATAGGCTGTTGTTCCCAGAAATAGTAATGATGCCGTATCCGGAAAAACATATCGACTTCGTTACGACTGTCGGACGGGTCGCGCCCGGACCGACCCATGGAAATACCAAGCGAGGCTAAGCCATGCTCAACGAAACCAGGAAGTTTCTCAGGAAATATTCTCTTCACCTCGGAATCGTTCTCATCGTCCTTTTCACGGTGATTGAAGTCGCCGGGTACCTGCAACTCATCGCTCCCGGCCTACAGTCCGTTTCGGAAGCGAGGCAACTTCTGGCGATTGGGATTATCGGGAGCGCGGTGACAATATGCGAACTCGCGATATTTATTCAGATTACGCTCCGTGCGCCGGTCGGATTTCTCTCTGACAAGGTGAAGCAGATGGCGGAGAAAGACTTCACTTCGTTGTCGACCGCCATGACTGAAATGGCGCACGGGAATCTAACGTCAAGGATAAAATTGGAATCGGGTGCGATCGGCACTTCGGTCAACGGTCGCGTAGGCGAGATGGTGCACGGGCTCAATTCGATTATTGAATATCTGAACGATGCCAGCAAGGAATTCAATTCTGCCACCGACAAACCATGCCAACGCTTCATCTATGTCGGCGCCGATTCGTATCTCGAAGGACAGGCTTGCGGCGAGGCGATGGGAAAGGCTCTCGACGGGAACGGGAAAGTGGCGATCCTGCTGGAGAAGTTCGATATCATCGGTCACGATCTGAGGCGAAAGGGATTCCAGAATGTGCTGCGCGAGAAGTACCCGTCAATTTCAGTCGTTGATTCGATCGAAACTAACCTGAATATTGAAACTACATACAGCGAAGCGAAGGTGCTTCTGAAGAAGCACAGCGATCTTGCAGGTATATATGTGACTTACAGCGGCGCGGCCGCGGCCAGGGCTGTCGTCGAGATGGGCAGGGCGGGCGCCGTAAAAGTCATCTGCCACGACCTTGCAGATGAGACGGTGAATTATGTGAAACAAGGAGTCATCACAGCGACGCTCTCGCAGGACGTCTTTGCGCAAGGCCACGACCCCGTTATCGGGATGTTCAACCACATAGTCGCCGGTTGGGAGCCGCAGCAGTCGAGGCTTCTGACAAGTATGGAGCTGGTTACTCGCGATAACTATTCGCAATATTGGCAGCCCGGCAAAGGGGCGATCGAGACTGAATCAATGGCAGCGCGAAGGCTGAAGCCCGTAAAGAGATCCAAGGGCACAATCAGGATTGCCGTACTGGGCCGTGATGGTGATCGTTTTTGGGTCTCCTTCAGGGCCGGGGTCGAGGCTGCGGCGGCCGAGTTGAGGAGTTTCAACGGGATCGTCGACTGGATTATCCCGAAGGGACAATTTGAAAATGGCGTGATCAATGTGAGCGCGGCAGTGTACGGGCCGGCGGTTGAAGACTGCATCAGGAAAAGATATGACGCGGTAAGCGTGGGGATTTTCGACAAAGACCTGGTCCCGTTCATAAACAAGGCTGTGGATCGCGGGATAGTTGTCTCGACTTTCAACAGCGAACCCTTGAGCCTCCGTGGAATATTTTCCACGCTTGTCAAGAGGTCGAAGAAGCTCCTGGGTCTCAGCCGAGATCTGGCAGGGACCGCTCAACAATCGGTGGAAGCGTCCAGCTATGCTTCGAAGACCATCCAGCAGATGGCGAAGAGCCTCAACGAAGAGGCGATGTCTATCAGTAACGCAAACGCCAACATGGAACAGATTTCAGCTGCTATCGACACTATAGCGCGCGATTCACACGAACAGAAAGTGGCGGTGGAAGACGTGTCGACTTCCGCCGTGGAAATATCCAAAGCGGTCAATTCGGCAAACGCGAGCGCAAATGCCGTGGTTTCAGCCTCCTCAGAAGCCATAAGAGTATCGAAGACAGGTGCCGGAGCTGTAATGGAGAACCTGGAACAGATGAAGAAAATCGAAGAGACTGTAGCCGCATTTGCCGTAAAGATCGAAGGGATGGCGAAACGTTCCGAACAAATCGAAGGTATAATCGAAAGTATAGAACAGATTGCCGAGCAGACTAACCTGCTGGCCCTGAATGCAGCAATCGAAGCCGCGAGAGCGGGAGAACACGGCCGCGGTTTTGCCGTCGTCGCCGATGAGGTGAGAAACCTTGCGGAGCGCTCGGCTGCTGCGACCAAGGAAACGTCCGGGCTGATAAGCAGGGTTCAGGAAGACATCGGAGACGCGAGCAAATCGGTGAAGTCGATCGTCGAAAAAGTGAAGGACGGCACCAAAATGGCTTCCGAATCGGGTGAGGCGATCAACTCGCTCCTTTCGTCTTCGGAGAACATGAGCAAACAGGTCGATGTCATGGCCGGTGCGAATAGCGCGGTGGTCAGGATCATGTCGGGTTTGCTGAAATCGATTGAAAAGATTTCTGCCGTCGTCGATCAGAACATGAGCTCGACGGAGGAACTGAGTTCAAGTGTGAGGCACACGGTCGAGATGATCAACAACATCGCCGGAATCAGCAGGGCCAACGCCGAGACTATCAACAGCATCTCGGAGAACACCGTGAATGCGACAAAAGAAGCGAAGGAAGTAGGCGAGATTGCCTCGGGTCTTGCAGGCCTGGCGGATGAGATTCAGTCTTCGACTGCACAGTTCAAAATCGAATCTGACGGGGTAGGTAAAAACTGACGGAGGAAATGACAACCCTCCGCGCATCCGGTCAGTCCCCACTCACGTTTCCGTGTTTAACGCTTGTTCAATACCTTCCGAACAGCCTGACAAAGAAACGGTGGAATGCGTGGAATGACTGTACAGGTTCGGCATACATCAGAATACATTTGCCGCCGACCACATTTAGCCCCAGGTTTCTTCCGGTTTCAAATGCGCTCCGGCTTTCGGCTCCCTGCTGAAGCCATACGCGGCGCACGCCGGCATCTGTCGCCTCCCGAAGAACAGCTTCGACGTTCTCCGGCTTGAGGCAAACAACGGCGGCATCGATCCGGCCTTTAAGCGCCGATACGTTCGGGTAACACCTCTCACCA
>JAJYGB010000353.1 GCA_021785235.1 Bacteroidota bacterium | reverse complement strand
ACTGTACCCGGGTGAAATTCAGGACATCTGTAAGCACTCCGTTAATATCGGTCGGCTGGAGCGACAAGACTTTCGGCCTCGCGAAGTCAAGCAGTTGCCGCATCAAAGTGGACATACGCCTGGTTTGCTCGATAATCGTTATAAGCTCCTGATGTCCCGGGTCTGATTCCTTCATGTCGAGCAGTACGAACTCGGCGTTACCTGAAATGATATTAAGCGGCGTTCCGATTTCGTGCGCGATTCCAGCGGCCAGCTGCCCGATCGTCGCGAGCTTCTCGGTCTGTATGATCTGCTGTTCCAGGTTTTTCCGGTCGCTGATATCAGACTCGATTCCCATGTACCCGATCATCTTTTCGCCGAGGTAAATCGGGGTTATGTTGAGCCAGATCGGTATTTCCTTCCCGCTCTTTGTGCGGTTCAATATCTCTCCCCGCCACTGACCGTCCCTCCCGACCGAATTCCACATTTGTTCGTAGAACTCGCGTGTCGAATGCCTGGACTGTATCATCGACGTCGCCTTGCCGATCGCTTCCTCCCTGGTATAGCCGTATATCCTGGTGAAGGCGTCGTTCACGTCGATGATCTTCCCATCGACCCCGGTGATGACAATAGCGTCGGTGGAGTGCTCGAACGCGCTGTGAAACAGCTGGAGGCGCTCTTCGAGAAAGTCTTCTTCGGTAACGCCACTGTCAATCCCCATTTTGCGGGTGAATATCCCGTCAGTGCCGGTACGTGCGTTGTTCTTGATAACCAAAGCGACGAGACCGTTGGGTGGACCGGCCGGAAGCGCCTTTGCGACGACTTCCTTACCGGAAACCTTCACCCGGAGTTTCATCTCACCGTCAGTTAGAGGCAATCGGAAGTCAGGTAAACCGTCGAAGACCGCCCGGAGATCGGCAGCGTTATCGTCGCCCATCAGGTCGGCGAATTTCTTCGTTACATCTATGATTCTCCCCGATCGGTCCGCAAGAACGGCGCATGCCCCAGTGTAGGAGAGCATCTCGATGGTGCCGTTTGTGCCGGCATTATTCTTCTTTGAAGGCATCTATATAACCTGGAGCTGCTCCGACTTTTCCGGGTTGAGAGAATTCGGTCCGGTAGATTAAACCGTCCGCGAGAAGATAGGTTTCTCCTTCATCATCTTCTCCAGGTACGCGTCGAACGCCATCGCGATATTCCTGATAACGAGCCTTCCCATCCCTTTCACGATTATCTTGTCTTTCGTGAGTTCGAGAAGGTCGTCATGGACAAACTCGTCGAATTTTGGAAATGCGGAGGCGAAATAACGGTCGAAGTCGATTTCAAATTTCTTTTCGACCTCACGCTTGTCGAGCTCCATGTCGCACATCAGGCGCATGATTACGTGTTGTCTCACGACGTCATCTTCGGTCATCTTATATCCGAGGACTGTGGGAAAGCGCCCCGCGTCTATGGATTTGTAGTAATCCTTGAGCGATTTGTAGTTCTGCGCGTATACGTGGTTGAACTGACTGATTGCGGAGTTTCCGAACGCGTAAAGGTCCGCGCCAGAATGGGTGGAATACCCCTGGAAATTTCTATAGAGCGTTTTCTCGCGCTGCGCCACGGCCAGCTCGTCGTCGGGCTTCGCGAAATGATCCATACCTATATAGACATAACCGGATGACGTCAGGAGTTCGATCGTCATCTTCAGAATTTCGAGTTTGACTTCGGGCGATGGAAGTGTGTTCTTGTCGATCAGCTTCTGATGCGATTTCAGCCACGGCACATGCGCGAAATTGAAGACAGCGATCCTCTCCGGCGATATGTCGACGATCTTCCTGAGGCTGTGCTCGAACGACTCAAGTGTCTGGAAGGGAAGACCGTATATCATATCGAGGTTCATGCTCTTGAAACCGAGCTTACGGCTCCACTCCACCGCGTCGCGGGTTATTTCCTCCGGCTGCACCCTGTTCACCGCTTCCTGCACCTTCGCATCGAAATCCTGCACGCCCATACTGACCCTGTTGAAACCCGATTCGCGGAACGCCTGCATGTGTTCGAACGTCAGGCCGCGTGGATCTATTTCAACCCCCGCTTCGATCTCGGGGGCGAAAGTGAAATGGCCTTTTATTGAATTCGCCAGGGAAGTTATTTCTTCGGGAGTGAGATACGACGGTGTCCCGCCCCCCCAGTGAAGCTGCCCGATCCTGCGGTTCTTGTTGAAGTATGGGGCCGAGAGCTCCATCTCCCGCTTAAGATAGTTGAGATATTCTGCGATCCGTTCGCGGCTGTGCGTTATCAGCATGTTGCATCCGCAGAAGTAGCAGAGAGTGTCGCAGAAGGGGATGTGATAGTAAAGGGACATCTCCGCCGGCGATTCCGGCGTGTTGTTGTCTTTGAGGGATTGGAAGAAATCGTCAGCCGTGAAGCCTGAGCTGAACGCGGGAGCCGGTGGATAGCTTGTATATCGTGGACCCGGCCTGTCGTACTTCTTGATTAGCTGTATATCGATATTGTCTATAGCACTCATTATTGTCCTTTCAGTGGGCCGGGGTGGGCGGTCGGTTCTTCGGGCACCCCGGGCCGAAAAAACGTGCTCCGAATCCACAGCCCTTCTCATCGTAATCGTTTCCGCAAAAAAGTTAATTGTTACTTGCGGCAAGTTCAAGCTGTGACCGCAACACCTTCCCGCTTTAGAAGTGGCTCAATTTGTAAGAAATATCTCGCAAAGACGCAAAGCTCGCAAAGAAAGGGATGAAATTGTTTCCCCTTTGCGGTCGTTGCGGCTTAGCGAGAGAAAAAATACTCAAACTGAGCCATTACCCCCGCTTTCGATTTATCCCGTATTTCAATATCTTTAATATGTAGTCGGGATTCGCTCAGCGGCTTCAGTCGGTACCCACAAGGAGTGAAGAAATCGATGTATTTTCATCCAGCGAAGATGCTAATTACGAGCAGCATCATGATGATGATGGCAATGTATTTGATAATAGGGTCTTTGTGGATCATTTTCGGCGTCGCGTTCGAATCCGCCGCTGCGGTCAAACTTCCGTCGTACGGGATCGTCATAACATCCGCGTCGATCGTGTGGTCCGCGATAAGCCTGATAATCTCGATCTATTTCATTCACCAGGTCCGGTCGATAATAAAAAGAGTTAAGCATGAGGGAAAAACTTGAGAAGATAAAGGTGAGGTACGAGGAGCTTACGAACCTTCTCTCCGACCCGTCAGTCATCTCAAACCAGGAAAAATACAGGGAACTCAGCAAGGAGCACAGCGATCTCAGTACGGTTGTCAGAGCCTATGCCGATTTGCTCGGCACTGAGAAGAGCCTGAAGGATACACGCGAACTGGCCGACTCTGCCGACGAAGCTGATTTACGCCAGATGGCGAAGCAGGAGGCCATCGATCT
>JAJYGB010000127.1 GCA_021785235.1 Bacteroidota bacterium | reverse complement strand
GCAACCCAGGGCCGTGATAAAGCTGTCGAGCGGCAAGGAGGTTCTGAACTTCTGCTCAAACAACTACCTCGGGCTGTCAAGTCACCCTAAAGTGGTCGAGGCGGCTAAACGAGGCCTTGATGAGCGCGGCTATGGGATGTCGTCAGTCAGATTCATTTGCGGTACTCAGGACATCCATAAGCAACTCGAGAGCAAGATCTCGAAGTTCCTCCACACGGAAGACACTATCCTCTACGTCGCATGCTTCGACGCTAACGGCGGCGTTTTCGAACCCCTCCTCGGCGAAGAGGACGCGATTATATCGGACGAATTAAACCATGCCAGTATAATCGACGGAATACGAGGCTCAAAGGCTAACAGGCTCAGATATAAGCATGCCGATATGGCAGATTTGGAAGAAAAGCTGAAGGAGTCTGCCCGATCAAGGTTTCGAATGATTGCCACCGACGGTGTGTTCTCCATGGATGGGGACATAGCGAAGCTTGATACCATTTGCGATCTTGCGGAGAAATATAATGCGCTTGTAATGGTCGATGATTCACACGCCACCGGTTTTGTCGGCAAGACGGGCCGCGGAAGTATCGAGTATAGAAACGTCATGGGGCGCGTCGATATCGTCACGAGTACGCTCGGCAAGGCTGTCGGCGGAGCTGCAGGTGGATTCACAAGCGGCAGGAAAGAGATAATTGAACTACTCAGACAAAGGTCGCGTCCATACCTGTTCTCCAACACCCTCCCGCCCCCGATCGTCAGTGCAGCCATCGCCGTGTTCGACCTTCTTGAATCCACTACTGAGTTGCGCGACAAGCTTGAGCAGAATACCAGCTACTTCCGAAAAGAGATGACAAAGCGGGGCTTTGAGATACGTCCAGGCGAGCATCCAATCGTTCCGATCATGCTTTACGATGCCAAGCTCGCGACAGATTTCGCGAACCAGCTTCTGAATGAGGGGATATACGTCATCGGGTTTTCATTCCCCGTTGTTCCGAAGGGACAAGCCAGAATCCGGGTGCAGATTTCGGCTGCTCATTCCAAGCAGCATCTCGATAAGGCTATAAACGCCTTTGACACAATAGGTCGAAAGCTCGGTATTATTAAGGCTTAGACTTTCGCGAACAGACGTATTCTGGTATAGCTAGTGGGGTCGGTCGGTTGACGAGCCGGCTGGGCAAGGGATTCGCCGTGAGCTGTTATTGTTTGATCGTCACGTTCCTACGTCTTTCGCCGCTTATTTACCAATGAACGAAGTAGGCCAAGGTTCTCGATATCCATCCCATAACCATCGTCTCCCTTAGGCGTCTCCAGTATCTTTGGGATTAAGGCAAGTCTTTCGTCGTTCATTATGAAGCCGAACGCCGCTTTACCTATTTCTCCCTTTCCGATGTGCTCATGTCTATCTACGTGCGAATTCAGCGGCTTCTTTGCGTCATTGAGGTGGACTGCGTGCAGCATCTCAAATCCTATGAGGTCTTCGAACTCCATCATTGTCCTATCGTATCCATTTTTTGTCCTGATATCATATCCGGCGGCGAAGATGTGGCAGGTATCCATACAAACACCTACGCGACGGCCTTTCTTAATCATGGATATAATTTCGGCTATCTCCGCGAACGTTGTTCCCACGGTTGTTCCCTGCCCAGCGGTGGTTTCTATGAGGGTCATTACATCCGACCCTTCGGTTGCAGCGTGGGCATGGTTAAGTGATTCTGCCACAAGCTTCAAAGCTTCTTTCCTGTCCAGAGTTGTATGTGCACCTGGATGAAAAATGAGATGTCTGATTCCAAGCATCTGGCATCGTTCTATCTCCCGAACAAAGGCGCGTCTGGATCTCTCGAGGAGCATACTGGTCGCGCCACAGAGATTGATAAGATAGGAATCGTGCGACACCACCACCCGGACTTTTGACTTATTCCCCGCCTGTCGGTATTTTTCTATGTCATCCGGGGTAATCTCCGGATCGTTCCACTGGTTCGAGTTCTTAGTGAAAATCTGGAGCGCGGTGCAACCAACACGTTCGGCCCTTTCGAAAGCGGTGTGAAGACCACCGGCAACTGACATGTGTGCACCGATCAGAATGTCGGCGTCAAAGTCTGTAGGGTTCATTTACAAATTTAGCGGAAACGTATCTGAAAATGAAGCGGCTGATTGAACTAGTCCACAAACAGAAGAAACTCGTCATAGGTCTGATGAGCGGGACAAGTGTCGATGGTATTGATACGGCCCTTGTTGAGATCGACGGCAACGGCGCCTCCACTAAACTTAAACAAATCAGTTTTGGAGCAATCCCCTTCCCTTCCGGGTTCAAGGATTTTGTACTGAAGAACTCTCAGAGCGGCACCAGCGACGTAGCGGACATCGCCAGACTCAATTTCCTGATTGCGCAGTTGTACGCGGAGGCGGTAGAGACTCTATGCAGAGAGGCCGGAGTTGAAATGCGAGAGGTCGATTTGATAGGCTCGCACGGTCAGACAATCCAGCATTTGCCCGGGCAAGCGGATATGTTCGGTAAGTCTGTGGCGGCTACACTTCAGGTCGGAGACCCGTCCGTCCTTGCAAAACTTACGGGCATAATAACTGTCGGTGATTTCCGCGTCGCGGACGTCGCACTCGGCGGTCAGGGAGCACCCTTGGTTCCCTATTTCGATTTTCTTATGTTTCGGTCGGATGAGGTGACACGCGCCCTTCTCAACATCGGCGGGATCGCAAATATAACTTATCTGGGTAAAGGTTGTGTTGCGGACGATGTGTTAGCCTTCGATACAGGTCCTGGGAATATGATCGTAGATCAGATGGTGAAAGAGCTATTCGGAAAGGACTTCGACTTCAACGGAGAGATCGCTCTGTCAGGAAAAATTCAAGGCGATATAATCGACGTGCTTATGAAAGATGAGTTTGTCCGGATGAGCCCTCCGAAATCGACGGGAAGAGAACGCTACGGGAGTGCTTTTGTCTCATCTTTCCTTTCGAGGTACCACGACCGCCGTAAAGAGGACCTGGTTGCGACGGTAAGCGAGTTTACGGCAATGGCGGTGTACGCGAATTACCTTCTATTCCTCAAGACCAAGGGGGATATTGAGGAACTGTTCGTCAGTGGAGGCGGATCGCATAACTCTTTCATTATTGAATCTCTCCGTCGTCATTTCTCAAATGCGGAGGTAAGGGGCGCTGACGAGCTTGGGATTTCCACAGACGCGAAGGAAGCGATTTGCTTTGCAGTCCTAGCCAACGAAACGATATCGGGAAACAGTTCGAATCTCAAACAGGTTACCGGGGCATCCAAGAATACAGTTCTCGGAAAGATCTGCCTTCCTTGAGGATGTAGCGGGGAGCTTATGGAACGCCCCCGCGCGACACCACCTATGAAGAATTAAGTTTT
>JAJYGB010000532.1 GCA_021785235.1 Bacteroidota bacterium | reverse complement strand
GATGCTTCCGCAGCATCCCATCTGCGGCTTCAGCAAAGCACCGCACCTCTTACACTTCTGGCTGCGTAGCGGATGGTTTGGGTCGAACTCCAAATCAGTTCACCGCCTTGAGTACTTCTTCGACAAAATACTGCTCCGGCATCGCGCCTTCGAAGTGGTGTTCTTCGTTGACGACGATCCTCGGCACTCCGCGGACATTATACTGCATCGCCAGCTCAGGAAACTCCGTAGCCTCCACAGCGTCGGCGGTAACGAGATTGCTCGCCATCGCAAACTGGTGGGATAACGTGACGGCATTCGGACAGTACGGGCAGGAAGGCGTCACGAAAACCTGTATATGCACCGGCTTCGTCAGCTTCGAAAGTTGTTCCACGGTTTCGGGCGCTAGCTCGTGATTGCTCGAGCCGACCATTCTGACGGCGCTCAGCAAGGCGACGAATTCGTACCCTGCCGGCAGACCATAATAACGGATACCGTGATCCTTCTCACCCATAATAACTATCGCGGGCGCTCGCTTCACGTCGTACTTCCGCGCGATGTCGCCGTTCAATTCGATATCGTACTTTTCTAGCTTAACCTTGTCGATGATCTGCGCGAACTCTTCCAGTATCGTCTGAATTTCGCCGCAGTACTGACAGTTCTCGCTCTGGGTGAAGACAAGGATCCTGACCTCGCTGGTCAGTTCGCCTATCTGCGCCTTGATTTCCGCCTTGTCTGATTCCTGAATGAATGCCATCTAAATTCCTTAGTTTGATTTCGTGTCGGCCGAGTTCGAGAAAGTCTTCGCCATTTTCTCGACAATGACCTTCTTGGGGACTGCCCCGATAATCCTGTCCACCATCTCACCGCCCTTGAAGAAACCGAGCGTCGGGATGCTCAGGATGTTGTACTTTATCGCGATATCCATGTTCTCGTCGGTGTTCAGCTTCATCACCTTCACTTTGCCTTCGTATTCCTTAGCGACTTCTTCGACTATCGGCGCGACCATTCTGCAAGGCCCGCACCAGGGAGCCCAAAAATCGATCAAAACCGGATCGGCCGATTTCAGGACTTCGCTCTCGAAAGTCCCTGTTGTAGCGTCTTTTATATTAGCCATCTTAGATTCCTTTCGTTCTGTCTGTTAGATGAAGGAGAAGCGGTTTGGTTTCGACTTCTCATCAAGAAAAAGCACCTATTTTTGGGACGCAACCTGCTTGAAAAACTGCGTCAGGAGCCTGACTCCGACGCCTGAACTCCCCCGCGCCGAGTACTCGGTGGGCTCCTCAAGCATTGCCGTGCCTGCAATATCTAGGTGAACCCAGGGATTGTCTCCGACAAATTTCTTAAGGAAGAGCGCGGCAGTAATGGTGCCGGCCCATCGCCCACCCACGTTCTTCACGTCCGCTATATCGCTCTTTATCTGCTTCTCGTATTCCTCGAAAATGGGGAGCTGCCAGACACGCTCGAATGTCTTCTCCCCCGCCTCCTTCAGCTGGGCCATAACATCCTCGCTAGTTCCGAGCATGCCTGTCGCGTGGTGACCGAGAGCGACGACGCAGGCACCCGTCAGCGTGGCCAGGTCGATTATCGCCTTCGGTTTGTACCGCTTGGCGTAATGGAGAGCATCCGATAGGATTATTCTTCCCTCCGCGTCGGTATTGTCCACCTCGATGGTTATACCGGACATCGTGGTCACCACATCGCCGGGTTTGTATGCCCGGCCGCCGGGGAGGTTTTCCGTCGAGGGAGCGATGCCGACGACGTTCACCGGAATCTTCAAAGATGCCAGCGCCTGGATCGTCCCGATCACCGCGGCCGCGCCCGACATGTCCATCTTCATCTCCGCCATGCCGGCGGAGGGCTTCAGCGATATTCCGCCGCTGTCGAATGTGATCCCTTTTCCGACGATGGCGTACCAGTTCCGGCTGCGCGGATTCCCTTTGTACTCAAGCGTGATGAAGCGTGGCGGTCTCGCGCTTCCTGAATTTACCGCCAGAAGTCCACCCATCTTCAGTTTGCGGATCTGTTTCTCGTCGAGAATTCTGGCACGGACGTGGAATTTCTTGGCCATCTTTGTGGCAACGCTCGCCAGAACCTCCGGGTACACTTCGTTTGCCGGAGCATTACAGAGGTCACGCGTCAGACAGACTGCCTCGCAAGTGAGCTGGGCGTCCTTCGCGGCTTTCTTCCCTATCGGAGCATCGACGCCCGAAATGGCAACCTTGACCGATCCAACTTTTGAGTTTTTGCGGTCGAGAGTGAAATACTTGTCATATTTGTACGCGCCGAGGATAGCGCCTTCAAGCAGGGAATGCACAACTTCGTAATGGCTCGTCCGCTCAAGCACGGAGTCCAACGCGGCCACCACGACAGAGGCAGCTTTCGCCGACTGTGCCGCCCTGATGCCGGCCGCCGCCGCTCTCCGAAGCCGCTCGTTCGTCAACTGAGATTCATCTCCCGCGCCTACGAGAAACACGATGCCGTATTTGGCCAGTGAATAGACGGTTACCTGCTCGCCCTTCTCTCCGGTGAACCGGCTTGCGGCAACAGCGCGCTCCAGATGCGATCTGTCCGCGGGGAAACTCGACAAAAGCCTGCTGGCTTTCGCTGCTTTCTTATCGACCCCGATGTCCTCTTTCGTAAGCACGAGTACAAGGGCGTCGGCTTTGATCGCGGTAAAATCTCTTTGTGCAAATTCAACTTTCATTTATCCTCCAATGTGAAGATTTAAATCTTAAGAATTGTGCCGGCGTCGGATACTACCTTCCGGACCGTTTCATCGAGCTTCACACCGGTCAGCCTCGCGCCGGAGGCGTTCTTGTGTCCGCCGCCGCCGTACATCTTCGCGAGTTCGTTCACGGGTATGTCTCCTTTTGATCTGAAGCTTATCTTGACGCCGTCCTCCATTTCAAGGAAGAAAAGCGTCACCACGACGCCGGCTATGGCGCCCGCCTGGTTGACAAAGTTGTCTACATCGTCCGGCACGACACCGTTCCTTTTTAATTGTTCCAGCGTTATCACGGCCTGCGAGACTCTGCCGTCGTAAGCCAGTTCAACGTTTGAGAGCATCTCCCCGAGAAGCCTTGTTCTCCCGAGCGAGTTCTCCTCGTACAGATTGTGGTAAACATAAAAAGGATCGACGCCAAGGTCGAGGAGGTGCGCCGTAATTCGATGCACGTCTCCGTCGGTGCGGGGGAACCGGAACGAGCCGGTGTCTGTCATGATGCCGGCATATAGCGCTTCCGCGATCCCTTTGTCGATGAGCTTCGGATCATAAGCCGATAGACACCTGTAAACAATTTCCGCAGTGGCCGGGGAGTCGAGATCTATCAGCTGGTAGTCGACAAAATCCTGAGCTTCGAGATGATGGTCGATTATGACCTTCTTCGCTTTGCTCTCG
>JAJYGB010000465.1 GCA_021785235.1 Bacteroidota bacterium | reverse complement strand
CAAGGGAAATCCTGGACAGGGAATGTTGGAATGAAGGAACGATGGAATCATGCCTGCCCGACGAATTCTGCCTCTGGCGGACGCGGTCGGCGAATATTGAAATCATGCGCAATCGTGTCTGTGGGTTAATGAGCGGGCGGAAATGCAGACCGCGACCCAAAGCCCCGAAGGGGCGGAATGTTTGTAGCGACACCACATCAAGAACAGCCCAGCCCCGCAGGGGCTGGATATTTGTAGATGCAGATCAAGAAAAAGATTGTGCGTCCCGTAGGGACGAAATGGAATCGGAATTCAGAAATCAGAGGCAAGATGTCAGGAGCAAGATCACGGTGATGACAAGACGGAGCATTGGTTTTCTGAATCTGAGATGGATTCGTTGAATTAAAGACCAGCCCCGTAGTGGCTGGATATTTGTAGAAGCGAATCAAAGACAAATTCGTGCGTCCCGTAGGGACGAAATAGATCCGCAAACGCGGAAGGGCGGAATAATGGAATTGGAAATGGTCGAGGAGAAGGCTAAGTCGGTAAAGAAAGCAAGCGGCGCGCTCTACACCGCCACAACCTCCAGGAAGAATTCGCTCCTGAGAGCTATCGCCGCCCGTCTCGGGAAAGACTCCGCCGCAATCCGCGCGGCAAACGAGAAAGACCTCGCGAACGCGCGCCGAGCCGGCATCTCCTCCACCCTGCTCGACCGCCTCACGCTGAACGATAAACGAATCGCTCAGATGATTGCCGGCGTCAGGGATGTAATATCCCTCAACGACCCGGTCGGCGAAATACTTGAGCGGACCAGGCGGCCCAACGGCCTCGTCATTGAAAAGGTGCGCGTGCCGCTCGGGGCGGTAGGAATCATATATGAAGCGAGACCGAACGTGACAATTGACGCCGCGGCGCTCTGTCTGAAGGCCGGGAACGCGGTTCTCCTCCGCGGCGGCTCGGAGGCGATCCTCTCCAACAGAATATTGGTGAGCACTATCAAGAAGGCACTGAATGACGTCGGCCTTCCTCCGGGCTGCGTGGAGTTTATCGATACAACCGACCGTCGGGCAGTGGCCGCAATGATCAAGCAGGATGCCTTCCTCGACATTATAATTCCGCGCGGGAGCCAGAAACTGATCAGCTACATACGGGAAAACTCAAGCGTCCCGGTTATCGCCCATGGCGAGGGGAACTGCCACGTGTTCGTAGACGCCAGCGCCGATCTGAGGAAGGCAGAGGAGATAGTCTTCAACGCGAAGGTGCAGCGCCCTTCGGTCTGCAACGCCGCCGAGAAACTACTTGTACACGAGAAGATCGCGAAGATATTTCTTCCCCGCGTGGTGAAGAGGCTGAGGTCCGCGTCGGTTGAACTGCGCGGCGACGGTAAATCGCGTTCTATCGTCAAAGACATCCTCCCGGCAACCGAGGAAGACTGGCGCCGTGAATACCTCGACCTGATAATGGCGGTGCGAGTCGTGAGAGATATCGCGGTAGCGATAACGCACATCAACCGTTACGGCTCGCACCATTCCGACTCTATCGTAACCGGTAGCAAATCGAACGGCGAAAAATTCCTTCGCGAAGTCGATTCAGCGGCTGTGTACGTCAACGCCTCGACCCGCTTCACCGACGGATTTGAGTTCGGTCTCGGCGCCGAGATCGGCATCAGCACGCAGAAGCTCCACGCCCGCGGCCCCATGGGGCTGGCGGAGCTGACGACCACAAAGTTCATCATCCACGGAAGCGGACAGGTGAGGAAGTAAGGGGAATGGATCAATGGACTGGTGGATTGATGGAGTTATGGAATGTTGTTGAGCGGAGCGAAATCCCGCGAAGCGGGAGAATAATGGATTGGTGGAATGATCTGGCTGGAGACTGTGAGTTTGAGGCAGGAAGTCAGAGGCAAAACGCCAGAGGCAAGACAGTGAAGCGGCCTGGTGGTCCGCACATTGAAACGAGGTTATTGTCTCAAGGACACAGCCCCGTAGGGGCTGAATGTTTGTAGATGCGGATTGAAAACGAAATTGTGCGTCCCGTAGGGACGAAATATTCGCAGCGCCGTGAACGCGACATGTTCAATGCGACGCACAATTAAAGGCCAATAAGCCCCGTAGAGGCGGCTTGTTCTTCTAACTATCAAGGATGAGACAAATGCTCGACTGGAATCCCGATCAGTATTTGAAATTCGCCGGCGAAAGGACGCAGCCTTCCATTGACCTGGCTTCGAAAATAAGAGTCGAAGAGCCGGGGTCCGTCATCGACATCGGCTGCGGGCCCGGAAACAGCACGGAAGTACTTCGCTCAAGATGGCCGAACGCCCGGCTTACCGGCCTCGACAGTTCGGATGACATGATAAAAAAGGCGAAATCGGATTTCTCCGATATCGAATGGATGAAGGGAGATGCCACGACATTCGATTTCAAGAAAGAGTACGACGTCGTCTTCTCGAACGCCGCCCTCCAGTGGATGCAGGACCATGAGACGCTCATACCGCGGCTGTACCGAATCGTGAAGGCGGGGGGAGCGCTTGCGGTGCAGGTGCCGGCCGACCAGGATTCGCCGGTCCGCAGGTCGCTGCTGTCTGTATCGTCGCTGGACAATTGGTCCGGGTATACCTCGGGCTGCGACAGGCTCATAAACTACCGCACCGCCGAGTACTATTACGACATATTGGCTAAGGTCTCAAGCCGCTTCGACCTGTGGGAGTCTGTTTATTACCACATCCTCGATTCTCCCGCGGCAGTAATAGAGTGGTACAAAGGGACGGCGATGAGGCCATTTCTGGAGAGGCTCCCCGACGACGAGAACAGAAAGAAATTTCAGGAAGAGGTCTTCGCGGGATGTAAAGACCAATACCAGGTGAGGAGAAACGGAAAGGTGCTCTATCCTTTCAGGCGAATATTCTTCGTCGCTTACAAATAGACCATCACGGTGCCGACAGCCGGCGGCCATTAGATGTGCCAGGTCTTAGTCCCCAATAGCTCTCTGCAACGCGGCACCGACCTTCTCGAGAAATTCGCCAATCTGATAAGGTTTCTGCAGGAATCCCGACAACCCTTCGCGCAACAGCTCCCGGTCCTGCGCATCATGGCTGGAGCCGCTCGACAATAGAATGGGGACCCGGCTATTTATGGCTTTCAACTTCGCGAACGTTTCGACGCCGTTCATCTTCGGCATGTTCATATCCAAGATTACCAGATCGATATCGTCCTTTATTTCTGAGTAAGCCCTGACGGCGGCCTCGCCGTCTTCGACCGTGATCACTTTATATCCCTGGCTGTCGAGTATGTCGCTAACAAGCTCCCTTATGGTGGGTTCATCCTCCGCAACAAGGATCGTCTTCATTCCTGACCTCATGTTGTCTTCCATATCCTTGTCTCCTTTGTACGTTTTCTACATTTTCCGCCCGCCGGATGAACGACCCTACGGCGGTGGCTATCCACGGGTCGGGCTCAGCTCTCCTAAAACTTCTGTTGCAGCGTAATACTCCATTAACCCCGGAAATCTTTAATTCGGTTCCCCTTTCTATTCCATTTTTGGCAAAAGGCGGCTCGCATTCTGCCGGCGACAGGATCATGCAGGAATTTCACGGCTGTGACTATGGACGCCGGGCCTAAGCCACTTTCAAATCCTGGTCGATGCGGAATGGGATCCCGGTCACACACGCAAAACGGCGAACCCGTGCGAGCAAGCGGAAGAGGGATACCGTCACAATATGTCGTGCGTGAGGGCTATGCCAAATGAAATCATGGGGGACAAGTATTTGTGAGCGTTAGCGCGAGAAGATAATGGAATCTAAGTCGTTTGAGGAGGCCTAAAACTGGTCGATTTTAAAGAGATGCACGTCACGTTTGCTTGATATTTACTGTGTGCTTTGATATTTTTTTCAACAAACTTACACAAAACCGTGGAGCTTTCGCTATACAGATTGCTAACAAATTAGTTCATAAGGTCATCTAATCAGGTCTATCCGAGCAATCTGTGGAGTGGAAAGCATCAGAAGCCATATAGGTCACGGCACCCTTCCGGCCCTCCTTGTACTGATCATCAGTACGGGGGTGTGGGCGTTCCTGCAATTGACGAGCGCGAATCACGAATTTAAATCCCGTGACGATGACGCTGCGACCCGGAGGGGAAAGAGGCTTTGGGGCACGCAGGCGCTATCTACCGCAGATCCTGCTTTTGTAAGACCCGTCCTTGCTTTCCCGGCCGACGCGATTACCTCCAAGCAAAGTCAACCGTTACCCGATTCACCGTTGGAGACCGTGAAATCGGCGGCGATTGATACCGGAGAAAGCATGCGCGCCCCGAGAAGTGGTCCCATCATCACCGCAAGAGACACGAGCGCAGTTGTGTCCCCCACTGACTCTCTGTCCCATAAAGGAGGCATCGACACACTGGCGGCGAAGCCTGATTCGGTGTCGCTCGATAGCATGAAGCTTTCGGCCTGGCTGCAGGGAATTAGGCAATCCCAGCCGCAGGCGGGAATCTTCCCGGAGTACCACTATCCATTGTTCCTCTATTCCGGGGCCGTGCAGCGCAGCACGACGATAGACACGAACGGCAACTTCGTGAATATCCGGGAGACACTCTTCAACAAAGACGTAAGAATCCCGTTGCAGGTCCCTCTAAGCGAATACATCAAGCTCGAACAGCAACACTACGTCAGGAGCACATGGGAAAGCTTGGCCCATCAATACACCCTGGCACAGGCGAACGAACTCGGCTCTTTCATGGCCGGGGTAACAAACATAGATATACCTATTCCGTCGAACCCGGTACTGAGCATATTCGGGCCTCCGCGAATCAACCTCAGGATATCAGGAGCGGTAGACATACACGGCGCGTGGCGCAACCAAAAGCTGAACGCGCAAACTCTCTCCCAGCTCGGCAACGTCACCAACCAGCCCGACTTCAAGCAGGACGTACAGATAAACGTCAGCGGCACCGTCGGCGACAAACTCACCATAGGAGCCAACTGGGACACGCAGAACCAGTTCGATTACGAGAACCAGCTTCAGATTAAATACAAGGGTTACGACGACGATATAGTAAAGAGTGTCGAAGCCGGTAACGTATCGATGAGCACGCCATCGTCATTCATAGGGAGCAACCAGGCGCTATTCGGTATAAAGGCTGAGATGCAACTGGGCCCGCTGACACTGACGGCTCTCGCCAGCCAGCAGAAAGCGCAGAGCAAGACACTCACCGTGAGCAACGGATCTTCGAGCCAGCCATTCTCGCTACACGCTTACCAGTTCGCGATAAACCACTTTTTTATCGACACCAGTTATATCGGCGGTTATGAGGCTTACTATCAACAGCCTGGTAATCCGTATAATCCCCATGCCTTCGTGACCGACTGGGAGGTTTACATCTCGCAGCCCAACACCGCCGCGAACACGAATATCCGCCAGGGCTACGCCGTAATAAACCTCCCGCCTTACGCGGCCGGTCAACCGAAGCCGGCCATCTACGATTCATTGCGCAACGGCACAGCATCCGCCCTTGTTTCACCTTCCTGGCGGGTTGAATCGGGCAAGTTTCAGAAGCTTGATCCCTCTCAGTTCACGATCGACCAGAAGACAGGCGTTCTCACACTCAACACTTCGATACAATCCAACCAGATAGTCGCAATGGCCTTCAGCACATCGGACGGTACGACCTACGGCACGTTCGCGTCCGCGGATACCTCTTCTACATCACCACTCGTGCTCAACATGATCGTCCCTGAGTCTCCGCAGCCATATGAAAAGAGCGCCTGGCGACTGATGTTAAGAAACATTTACCCTACCGGGGGTCTGAACTTCGACCAGA
Source organism: Bacteroidota bacterium (assembly GCA_021785235.1). Next base: position 10,278 of record JAJYGB010000465.1, on the reverse strand, counting down.
ACTCTCTTAAGGACGTGCAAATTACTTACACTCCTCCCGGACAGACTCCACAGGACAACATAGACAACGTAAACCTGCTGCAAATTTTCGGGCTCGACAAGACGGGACCAAACGGCGCCGGAGGACCCGACGGCCAGATGGACTGGAACCCGCCTGTCGATATTAACCCCACAACCGGGGAAATCATACTTCCGTACCTGGAGCCCTTCAAGGAGGCCTTTGCAGCTCAGAAGGTCGCGACCCCCGATTCCTTCACATACGACGCGATATACGATACAACTTACGATGCAGCGACGACGGCATTCAGCTCACGCGACCGTTTCCTTATTACGGGAACTTACACGAGCTCTGCGACGTCGCACTACAACCTCGGCTTCAACCTTGTCGACGGAAGCGTGAAAGTGCTCCTCAACGGCAATCCCATGACTCCCGGCGTCGATTACACAATCGACTACGTGACTGGCGAGGTTGACATCAAAAATCCGACGGCCCTCCAGACGGGCGCGAATGTCCAGATCCAATATGAAACGAACGATATATTCCAGATAGCTTCCAAATCCCTGATCGGAACAAGGGCCGACCTCAAGATAAACGATAATACAGATATCGGTTTCACGCTCATGAATTATTCACAGCAGTCGCCCAATACCAAGGTGCGTCTCGGGGAGGAGCCGATGAGCAATTTGATCATGGGTGCCGACGCGGGGACTTCCTTCAACCTCCCCTTCCTGACTAAGGCCCTGGACGCACTTCCGCTCCTTCAGACGGCCGCCCCGTCGAGGCTCGCCATTCACGGGGAGATGGCATACATGCTCCCGAATCCCAATACAAGGACGAGCGTAATACCTGACGACAAAGGACAAGGCATAGCTTACATCGACGACTTCGAAGGATCGAAAAAGACCATACCGCTCCCCATCACCTTCTCCAGCTGGACCATGGCAAGCCCACCGGCCGTCTCTATGCTGGACTCGCTGCATCCCGGAATATCCGGTACCGCAAAGAACGACTACAGAGGATGGACTTTCTGGTACAACAGGATACCCTCGATAACAAGCGTGAGAGAGATCTGGCCGAATAAGCAGGTTCCAAGTGACCAGCAAACCCAGACCGTTCTGACAGTCGGATTCCTCGATACGGTGCGCGGCCAGTTCAACAGGGCGAAGGACCTCAACTCGACGTTGAAGAGTGATCCGCGCGAAGCCTGGGGAGGAATGATGACCCTCCTCTCCTCGAACGCGAGCGACCTGGTATCGCAGAACATAAACTACATCGAAATCTGGATGCAGGTCGGCCAGGCTCCCAGCAACGGGACGATGCACATCGACCTCGGACAGATAAGCGAAGATGTCGTCGGGGACAGGACTCTGCATACTGAAGATCCTTACGGCTATAACACTCTCGCGAACGATTCTCTTGATTACGGCATTGACGGCATAAACGACGCGAAAGAACGAGCGGATTTTCCGTGGATCGTCGGGAATTCCGGCAGGCCATGGGACCCGGGCGGCACCGATCCCGACGGGGATGACTACTACTACCAGCAAAGCAACACCCCACCCTCCACGACGGCGGACACCAACTACGCCCGTGTGAACGGAACCGAAGGGAATGCGCAAGCCGGCGGTTTGGAAAGCGGCAGACTTCCCGACACGGAGGATTTGAACCACAACGGCACACTGGATTTGTTGAACAGCTATTTCGAATACTCGGTCAAGATGGACACGACAAAGAATCCGTTCATCACGGGCGGCGGAAATAACGGATGGTACCAATACATTATCCCATTGCAGGATTTCCAGCGCGCGGTTGGCAGCCCCAGCCTTTCAAACGTTCAGTACGTGCGAGTGTGGTTTAACGGCATGACCGGTCCCATGACGGTCAGGATCGCCGAGATGAACCTCGTCGGGAACTATTGGAAAACGCCGAACCAGGCCGACAGTACGATGCAAGTCTCGGTGGTAAACATCGAGGACAACCCGGGATATTCGCCGCCCGTCCCGGGCTCAGCTCTTCGCCCTGTCGACAACTCCAACCCGTCGGGAGGAACTATCCTGGGAAACGAGCAGTCGCTGGACCTTATCCTCAACGGTTTGCCTGATGACAGTTCGCGTTACGTATACAAGACATTCCCACAGCCACAGAACTTCTTTAACTACCATACGTTGAAAGTGTTCGTGCACGGAGATCCGCGTTTCAACTACATAGACTCCACAAACTACGATGCCGATGTCTACCTGCGGTTCGGCAGCGATGCGAACAACTTCTACGAGTACCGGCAGCCGATAAAGAGGGACTGGCAGGATCTGACCGTCGACTTCGCGAGTCTGACTGCGCTCAAATTGAAACGCGACTCCATTAACCAGGCAATATCGAGGGACCCGGCCAACAACGGCGTACCCGGAGCCACTTACTGGCTGCAGGGAAACCCCTCGCTGCAGAACGTCACTTACTTCGAGATTGGAGTGGAGAATCCGAAACACTCGGGTACCACTCTACCGCTCGTGGGAGAAGTGTGGGTTGATGAGCTTCGCCTTACCAATGTCGACAATACCCCTGGCCTGGCTTACCAGTTTACCAGCAGCCTTCAACTCGCCGATTTCGGTTCCCTTTCGTTCAACTTCACTCGCGTCGATCCGTATTTCCACACCCTGACGGCGCAATTCGGATCAAGAAGCACACAACGGAACTGGGGGATCACCGGTTCTTTCAGCCTAGAAAGATTCCTTCCCCGCGAATGGCTCGGGACAACCATACCCTTTTCGTACAGTCACACCGAGTCGTTTGGAAACCCCTTGTATCTTCCGAACAGCGATATACTCGTCACGGAAGCCGTGCAGAAGAGAAAGAACTATCTGATGAAGTATGATCATTTGTCGGCGGACTCGGCCGCCGTGCTCGCCGACAGTCTGCTGACAAGTTCGCAAACCCTCACCGTCAACGACCAGTGGTCCATCTCAAACATGAGGATCAAGTTCCCGTCGGACAAGTGGTACATTCGCGATATCGTCGACAATATCAGCATGGGTTTTAATTGGAACGGCTCGAAATTCAGAAACCCCCAAACGAAGTCCGGGAATCAATGGTCCTGGCAATACAACGGGGGTTATTCGGTCCAGTTTGATCCCATGGCTTATTTCACACCCTTCCCCTCCAATAACAAGAATGCGCCGGCGGGCCAGGGGGACTTCCAGATCAGGTACCTGCCAAACTCGTTCAGCCTCTCGATGAGCGCCGCGAGGTCGCTGACCGTCAACAAGCTGTGGACCCAGACGAACCAAATCGTAACACCCAATTTCACGGCGCAACGGTCGGGCGGAATTAACTGGCGCCTGACGAACAACGGCATTCTGAATCCGACCATCGATTACAGGTTCAACGTCAGCAGCTCGCTCCTTTCTCTTGAGACCGATACCACAGGGGGCGTGCTGCGATTGCTTCCAAACTCGTACGTGTTCAAACAGATATTCCTCAACGGGGGAGTGGTCAACTTCGGCAGCGACTACAATTTCTCGGAGCAATTCGCGCTGACGACGCAGCCCAAACTGCCGTTCGGCACGCAGAAGTATCTCGACCTGCAGGCCAGCTACAATTCCGGCTATCAGTGGAACAACAACATCCAGCAAGGTGCGATCGGAAAGGGCGCCGGATTCAACGGTTCGTTGCAGCTCGGGACAAGTCTCCGGCTGAAGTCTCTTGTCGACTCGTGGTTCTCGGCGAGCACTGCCCCTCAAGCCGCACAAGCGCCTGAACGCGGCGAACGCGGAGGTGGCCGGGGGCACGGGCGCGAAGAATTTTCAGCACCGGCGGAGGACACTACATCGTCGGGCGGAGCCATGGGGCAACTCGGAAAGATCTTCAATGTTGTGGTGAAAACCCCCTTCCTCGATTTCGAAAGCATAAACATAAACTTTTCCTCCACCAACACGTCAACCAATGCCGGACTTCCAAGCCTCAGGCCCGGCATGGGCAACTTCTTCAGGATTCCCTTTATACAGTCGAGCAGCGCCGAACTCGGCCCGTCACAGCTGTACCAGCTCGGTCTCGTCTCGGATCCGTACAGCACTCTCCGGTTTGCTCCGAAAAAAGGATTCCCCTTCTTCGGCTTCGCGCTTGGCCCCACGAGAAGGATTGCTATTACCGGCACAAATATTCCGGACAACTTCTCGAACAGCAACACGGTCGACATCAAGACGTCGCGAAACCTCTGGACGGGGGCTCGGATCGACCTTTCGTGGCATGTGGGTTGGGCATACAACCGCAACACTCAATTCCAGACAGACTCGCTGGGCTATGTCATCCCAAGCTCGGTCAGCACACAGATAAGCGGACAGGTATCGAGAAGTTTCTTCACGCTTCCGCCCGTTTTCATATTCTCCATGTTCAAGAGCGGGATAAACCAGGTGGCCGCAGACTACCAGAACCTGAAGGCCGCCGATCCCGGCAACAGTCTGTCCACCGACAACCAGAAAGCATCGCAGGCGTTTCTGCAGGGATTTGAAACGCTCCCCATTCTGGATAAAATCTTTGGGCAATACATGCCTCGTATGAATTACGCCTTCACCTGGAGCGGGCTGGAGAATCTCCCGATGTTCAAGAGTTTTGCTTCCCAGGTCAGTCTCAATAATGCCTACCAGTCTACATACACCCAGAACTGGCATGGTACCACCAGCGGCGGACAAGTAAATGACGCACAGACCATAGCGTACGGATTCCAGCCACTGCTCGGGTTGAACATTGCATTCAAGAGCTGGGGAGATGCGAATATTTCCGGATCAATACTTTACAACACGAGCACCCAGTACGCCCTCAGCCCCTCCGCCGGAACGATCGCCCAGTCGTTAACAGGACAACTTTCAATAACCGCCGACTACGCGAAGAGAGGATTTTCGCTCCCACTGTTCGGCCTGAATCTGAAAAACGATATCGACATCAGCGCGAGCTACTCATCTTCACAGACCAGCAGGTTATCTTACACTTTCGATAACATCAGCACCGGCGGGCAAGCGATAGACGGTACAAACCAGGTTTCGATCGAGCTTCGGTTTAAGTACGATGTAAGCCAGCGGGTCTCCGCCTCCATTTATTATAAAAACACAAAAATCACTCCGACCACTCCCGGGTCCCCGATTCCCGGCACGACCACGAACGAGGCCGGTATAGATGTTCACGTGTCCATAGCGGGCTGAGAAATGACAGGCGTGGAAAACAACCATCGACGCTTCATGGCAATTGCATTCAAGGAGGCAGAAGCCGCCTTCGAGAAGAGTGAAATACCCGTCGGCGCAGTGATAGTGAAGGACGGTGCCATCATAGCGAAAGCGCATAACCAGGTTGAGATGCTCCAGGACCCGACGGCACACGCCGAGATAATCGCCATCGGCGCGGCGGCGAATCATCTCGGGAGCTGGAGACTGAAGGGATGTACGCTCTACGTAACGCTCGAGCCATGCCCCATGTGTGCGGGGGCAATAGTCCTCTCACGGATGGATCGAATCGTTTTCGGAAGTTACGACGCGAAGATGGGTGCCTGCTCCACGCTATACAACGTGGTCCAGGATGAAAGGCTCAACCACAGGGTGGAGGTCATCGCCGGAGTGATGGATGACGAGTCGCGATCCTTGCTCAGGGAATTTTTCGCAAGGAAGAGAAGCTGACGTCGTGGCGCATTGGGGAGCGGAACCTCGCCTCTCGCTGCGAGCCACGCGACCGGCTCAGGCTATCTGCCCAACCTTTTCCTTTTTTCTCTCGACGAAATACATCTCGACCGCCTGCATGTTCTTGATGGCAAGGGCGCCACGCGGCTCGAGAGTGTACCTATTCGTTCTCCTCAGATAATCGTAAACCTGCTGCGACACATTTATTTTGTGGGGCAGCGACGCGGCTTCTAGCCGGGATGCTATATTGACCGTCGGCCCCCATACGTCATAAATGAATCTCCACGTCCCGATAATCCCCGTGATGGCGGGGCCGGTGTGAATCCCGATCCTCAATGCCCAGTCGTGCCCCGTCCTTGACCGGAGATCGTCCGAATAACGTCGCACCTCTTCCCTGATCTCCAGAGCGGCTTCCACCGCTTCTTCGAGCTGGTTGTCCTCGGCAAAAAGCCCCCCCGCGAACATGTAACAATCTCCTATCGTCTTCAGCTTCTCCAGATTATGCCTTCTTACGCAGCCATCGAACGCGTTAAACATTTCCTCGAGAATCTTCAATACCTCGCGGGCGTCGGACGACTCGGCTATCTTGTAAAAGGAAACGAAATCCGCGAACACGATAGTCGTGGACGCGTTGTACTGCGGAGGCGGATAACCGGACCCGTTGATCTGCTTGACGATGGTCTCCGGAAGAATATTCTTCAGGATAGTCTCGGTTTTATCCTTCGCCTCTTCTATCTCCACCTTCTGACGCTCAATTGTCCTGGTGTCAATGAATTCCTTGACCCTGGAGGAAAAGACCAGCCGTGAGAGCACCCAGGCGACCACAACAAGCGCGGTCCCATTAAGGTAATGGCCCAGCAGGATCGTGGGGTTGGATTGCGTTTGCGTGATACCGACAACGAAGTAGGCGTGTGCCACCAGGTACATGAGGAAACTCGTCGCGCCGCTCACGTAGAAGGCGACGGCAACTCCGAAAAGTGCGATTGTATATACTGTTATCTGGCCGTGTATCATCTGGTCCACCGCCGAGACGGACGCCGCCCAGACAAGTATGAAGAAAACGAAAAGGAGGACAGTTACAATGTGCGGAACGCGGACCGCCTTCGGATTCGCCGGCTTGGCGATCGTCATGAAAACAATGAAGAGCACGAGAACCGCCTCGATGACGACGTGGAGATCGAAGAGGTATCTGTACCCGGGAATCGCGGTCCACAACCCGCTCGCCCGGTGCTGGAAGTCAACATACAGCATGACGAGATGGATGGCAAAGAGAGCTACCGCGAAGATCCTCGCGCGGTAATAATTGGCAAAATATGCCTCTTCCAGGAACGGGAATCTTTCTTCAGCGGGGATCGCCCTTAGACTATTCTGCCAAAACCTGACGACGGAATTAGCCATATTTCATCCCGTCACGCATAGTTCCAGCCGCGATATCATAAACGAGTGGCCAGCCATTTTTACTCGGATTAAAATACGACGCTTTCTCATAAGTAACCAATCTTATAAATTCAACGAAGAAGAGACCTTACCGACTTAATTCAAGGAGGAAATATGTTTCTGGAAACTGGTTCGGGTAAAATTGCCTTTGAAACTCGCGGCGAAAAGAAGAACAAGGGGATTGTTTTCATACACGGTTTCCCGTTCGATAGGTCCATGTGGAACGAGCAGGCGAAGCTGTTGTCAAACGATCATTTCGTCGTATCGTTCGACATCCGGGGTCACGGCGAAAGCGACCCGGGGCGCGGTCAGTATATGATAGAATTCTTCGTCGACGACCTCATCGATCTGTTGAATCATCTCAACTTGACTTCAGTGTGTCTCTGCGGGCTGTCGATGGGGGGATACACGGCTCTCCGCGCGATAGAACGTGAGCCTTCCAGGTTTTCCGGGCTTGTGCTCTGCGATACGAAGAGCACGGCAGACACCAACGCAGCGAAGCTCAACCGGGCGAACCAGATCAAGACGATCCTCGCCGGGAAGAAAGCGGCGTTTGCAGATGGACAGGTGAAGGCGCTTTTCGCGCCGGAGAGTTTCAAACGAAACAGCCAGGCAGTTGAAAGAATCAGGAAGACCATCGAGAGGACAGAAGACGGTGTGCTGGTAGGAGCCCTGATAGCACTCGCCGCGAGGATGGATATGACCGAGAGCTTGTCGAAGATTTCAGTGCCCACGCTCATAATGGTTGGAGAGGACGACAAGGTCACGCCGCCTTCTGAGGCGGAACTAATGCATTCGAATATCAGCGGTTCAAACCTCGCGGTGATCCGCGGCGCCGGCCACATCTCGAATCTGGAGAACAGTCAGGAATTCAACTCCGCTCTCAGGGACTTCCTGGCCAGGAACGGTCTCTGACTTGCGCTGGACGAACAACGCCGGTCTCTGCCAGCTACCCGGTCCGACTCATTTCAATAGGGTCTGCTTATAAAGAGATAGAGAACGACCGCGATGATTCCTGATTGGACCTGTCTTGAGATGTCGTAATTATTGCGCTTCAGGTCACTCCATCCCCTCGCCACGAAGTACATCACCATCGTCAGAAGAACGAAGATCCCGAGACATCCCGCATAACCGAGGCGCGGACCAACCATCCCGGCAAGTGAGGGGAGCCTTGCGAATGAACCGTAAACGATAACCAGATGGAGCGCGTATATGAAGAACGACTCCCTGCCGAACAGCTTGACCGCCGAAAACTCCGATCTCCTTCTTTCTTCGTACTTCGAAACCGCGTACAGGATCAGGAGCAGCATCCCGAACCTCAGGACAAACCAGGAAGGGGAGTAATCGGCGAAATGCGGCTCGACATCGAAGTGTTTCTCAAACGCCGTGAAGAGTGCCCCTAGAGCCACGGCGCCGACAGCGGTCCATAGAAGTCTCTTCAGCGCGTCATTTTTCATTCTCCCGGTCACCGCCGTATCGGAATGATTCATGATGAACTGTGAGGCTATCGTCCCGCCGATGAGAAAACTCGACCATGGAAAGAGCGGAAAGAGCGAACCATGCATCCGGTTGAAATACTGCGCGGCCCAGAGAGGTAAAGAATTTGTGAAGTCGGCAGATCCCGCGAGAGGCGCCGCCAAAATAAACAGTATGAAGAGCGAATAGAGAACTATATTGAACTTCCTGTCGTCCTTGATTACCACTCGCAGTATGTGAAGAAGGAAAAGCGTCGCGGCAATACACTGGAGTATGTCGACTGCCGTGAAGGCGAGAACGCCGGCGGAAGAAGTCTGGTAAAGGGACTTGCGTAGCGAGAAGAACGGGATGTGCAGGATATAGCCCACGGCCCAGATAAACAACAAACGCCTCAGATGCCGAAAGAGCTCGGGTGAAAATTTCCGGTATGCGTCCCCCTTTCTGCTCAGCGCCAGCGTGAACGAGAAGCCTGCGACGAAGAGGAACGAAGGCGCGACCAACCCGTTCAGGAAGTCGACCGCCTTGAATGTGAAATCTCCGCGTAGAGATGTCAGGAGAAGCGCATTGAGCACATGCGTTTCGATCATGAAAACCGTTGCAAGCCCCCTGAACTGGTCGATATATCCCAGCCTGCGTTGAGACATTAACCGAAGAACGCCTCCTTTGTATACCGGCCCCTCAGCTCATTCATGCTGTCCCCGCCGAACTTCTCGAGAACGGCATTTGCCAGAACCGGCGCTACTACGCTCTCGGCGACGACGGCGGCGGCCGGAACCGCGCAGAAATCGGAGCGCTCGCGCCTCGCCTCGACAGACTTCATCTTCGAAAGATCGATGCTCCTTAAGGGTTTCATCAGGGTCGAGATGGGCTTCATCGCCGCGCGAAGCCAGAGCGGCTGGCCGTTCGTCACTCCGCCCTCAAGTCCGCCCGCACGGTTCGTCGGTCGCACAATCTTTCCCTTCTTCAGCAGCATTTCGTCATGAACTTCCGAACCGAAAAGGGTCGCGTTTCTGAAACCCTCGCCGATCTCAACGCCTTTAATTGCGTGTATTGACATCAGTGCCCGCGCCAGCTCCCCGTCTAATTTCCTGTCGAACTCCACGTAGCTCCCGAGCCCGATGGGAAGTCCCGTAACGAACACTTCCACCACACCACCGAGCGTGTCGCCGAGCTTCTTGGCGCGCTTTATCTGCTGCACCATCTTCGCGGCGATGTCTTCGTCGAGGCACCTGACTTCTGACTTGTCCGTGGCGTCTGAAAGTTCTTCGGCGCCGCCCTTCCGGCCCATTATCTTGAGAAGCTTGGCATCCAGCGCCGCCCTGTCTTTGAAGCCGGCATTGCCGATCGAGAGAACGTGGCCGCCGACTCTTATGCCGAGCTCCGCGAGGAGCTTCCTCGCGACGGTGCTCAACGCCACCCGCATCGCCGTCTCACGCGCGCTCGAACGCTCGATAACATTTCTTATGTCGTCGAAATCATATTTATATTTTCCAACCATATCGGCGTGACCCGGGCGGGCAATGACGACCTTTTCGATTTCCTTGTCGACCGGTTCCGCGGCCATCTTCTCGCCCCAGTTGGCGAAGTCGCGGTTCCAGATGACTAGTGATATCGGCGAACCGACTGTCTTACCGTGCCTGACGCCGGTGAGTATCTCGACTTTGTCGGTCTCTATTTTCATTCGTCCGCCGCGGCCATAGCCTTGCTG
>JAJYGB010000504.1 GCA_021785235.1 Bacteroidota bacterium | reverse complement strand
CCGTCCTGTTGGATGTCGATACCAAACTTAAAACGGGTGGATTCGCAGACTCAGAGGCAATCGTCGTGCTTGTCACCGAAATAACCGGACGTAACGGCAGTCGCACTACCTGACGACGCCTTTCCCTCTCGGTATAACGGCCAGAGTCAAACGGCTGATGCATAAAAGTCTCTGTTCGTCATCCTCGATCCTGATTTCCCAAATCTGTGTTCTGCTTCCGATGTGGATCGGGCTTGCCTTGCCGTAGACGTAACCGCTCCGAACACTCCTGACGTGGTTAGCGTTTATCTCCATGCCCACGCAGTATTCTTTCTCGTGATCGAGTGTGAGAGCACCGGCTAAACTGCCAAGGGTCTCAGCCAGCGCGGCTGAGGCTCCCCCGTGAAGTATGCCGTATGGCTGGACCGTCCTCTCGTCGACCGGCATCCTGCCCTTCAGGTAGTCATCGCCCACTTCGGTAATCTCGATACCTATCTTTTCAGACATGGTCTGATCGTTGAGCTTATTCACATCCTGAAGCGCTACTTTCTTTAAGAGTGACATCGTAATTAAATATTTCCTTTCAAGTATATCGCTACTTCATCGTCTTGTTTCCGTCAGCGAGGCTCTGCCTGATTGCCTTTTTGTCCGTCTTGCCGACGCTTGTTTTCGGGATCGACTCGGCAAAAATCACGCGGTCCGGGACGCTCCATGAATTGAGAGCACCCCGCCTGACAAAATCCTTCAGGAAGTCGATAAGATTTTCTTTCTTCACCTTCGCCTCGAAGCCCTTTTTCAGGACGACGAGAGCATACGGGCGCTCACCCCATTTTTCATCCGGTGAGCCGACCACCGCCACTTCCGATACCGCTTCGTGCTGAGAGAGCAGACTCTCGACTTCCAGGGACGACACCCACTCCCCTCCAGTCTTTATCATGTCCTTCAACCTGTCGGTAATCTGGACATATCCTCTCTCATCGATGCTTGCCATATCGCCGGTATGAAGCCACCCGTCTCTCCATAGCTGTTCGCTTGCTTCTTCATCCTTCAGGTAACCGTTAGTAAGCCACGGGGCCCTGACAACAATCTCGCCGACGGACTTACCGTCGTGTACAACGTCCGTCCCGTGCTCATCGACAATTTTCAGATCAACAAATGGGATCGCTATGCCGGTTTTCACCCTGTATTCTATTTGCGAGGCAAAATCCTTCCTGAGCATGTCCTGCGTTAGATAAGTGATCGTGAGGACCGGGCAGGTTTCGGACATCCCGTAACCGGAATATACGTCGATCCCAAGTTTCAAAGCGGCTTCCGCAGCGCCGAGCCGCCGATAATCACCTTCCATCCGGAAAGACTCAGGGATTTTGACGCCGCAGCCGACGTGAGCAGGTGAAGTATTGTCGGCACGCAATGCGACAGCGTAACTTTCTCCTGTTGAAGAAGTCTCAGGAGCATTTCCGGCTCATACTTTCCAGGGTAGACTTGTTTGACTCCGAGCAGAGTGGCCATGTACGGCAAGCCCCACGCATGGACGTGGAACATCGGTGTCAGCGGCATGTACACATCGTCCGAGCGGAACCTTCCCTGAGTCTGATATGCGCCGACTGTGCCGGTTATGGAGAGAGTGTGGAGAACAAGCTGACGGTGGGAGAAATATACCCCCTTCGGTTCGCCAGTAGTCCCCGTTGTGTAAAATACCGTTGCAATGCTATTCTCATCGAAATCGGGAAACTCAAACTCCGGCTTGCTCTGCTTCAGAAGTTCCTCGTATTCTCCCACAAATTTGAGCTCGCCTCCCGGTCTCGCTCCGTTATCGGTGAGAAGGATGAATTCGCTGACAAACGAGAGATCCGTCGAGGCGTTTTCAAGCAGGGGAACAAATTCGGAATTGACAAGGACCACCTTGTCCTCCGCATGTCTCATCGTGTAGAAAAGCTGTGCCGGGGATAGTCTGACGTTCACGGTGTGAAGGATTGCACCGATCATCGGTACCGCAAAGTACGCCTCAAGGTAGCGGTGGCTGTCCCAATCGAGGACGGCAACCGTATCGCCTGCGCCGATTCCGAGTCGTGTCAACAAATTCGCAAGCCGGCAGATGCGACGGTATAATTCCCGATAGTCGTACCTGATCAAATCCCTGTATACGATCTCCCTGTCGGGCTCGTATCTCATACCGGAGATCAATATATTTTTGATAAGAAGCTGGAATTGGTAAGCCTCCGGCTCACCACGGATCATCTTGGTCCCTACCATCTCGTCCTCCTCCTCGATTTTGACAAACTTACGACAACCCGTGAAAACGCCGACGTGCGAAAGATCAAAGGGCGGTACGACGTCCGACAAAACATTTCGTTCCTTCGCTAATTCAGAACCGATGCCGCCTGGTGCGACACGCAAAGTTCATCTGCGTTCGATCCATGACTTCAGCTTCAGCTGGAAATCGGGGGCCGAGACGGTCCAGCCATTGTCGTACACGACTGCGTTCACAAGGCGCTTACGGGAGAAAGTATCTGCCGGCTCAATCCCCTTCGTGACCTGCCATGAACTGTCGGTAACCACTGTGTCTTTTCCGTTAACGGCAAACAAGTTGCATCCTGCTGAGCCGCCGTTGTCGTAATTAGCGGACTGGATAACAAATGTATTCTTTCCCTTTCTGAGAAACTTGCGGATAAAGAAAAACTTAACGCGCTTCATTTCGACATCCCACGTCAGTGTGCGCCTCGCCTTTACCTGTCCGACCAGACTGCCATTGATGAAAAGCTTGCAATACGTGTCGCCGATCAACTGTGCTTCTGCATTGACGGACAAATTCTGGAAAGATACGGTCTTCACAAAGGTGGCCGAGTCAACTTTCGTCCCTCCCTGGGTGTACGGATAACTGTTGGGGTAGTATATGAATCCGGACTGAATCTTCTGGTCATAACCGGCGTTGCCCGCGAGAACCTCGTTCGTACCGGCCCTGAGTTCTGCCTCCTGGTCGTCAAACCGCTGCTCGATCAGCTGAAGCATGGGGCGGCGATTTGTCCGCAAGTAGATCCTCACATAATCCCGTTTTATTCTCGCGAGTTGACCGAGCAGATCCTTCTCGATGTCGCCAATCTTGTCGTTTTTATCCTGCGGCGTCATCGAACTGTCGGCAGCGATTCGTCTCATCTGCCTGACGCCGGAGACTTTGTCCGCCCAGTAATCATTGATTCTGGCGACGAGGATGTAAATATCGAGGATGTCCCTGTTCGCCCGTACCAACCTGCTCGCTTGAGTGGAAAGAGCGATGACTTCCGGCATGGTTGCCTTTATGCTCTCGACGCGGAGTGGGGCATCTGCCGCGGGGACATCGAGAAATGGCGCGCGCCAGAACTCGTACCACGTAATCTGATTGTTCAACGAGCTGAGAAGCTCATACGCAATTCTCGGAAGCG
>JAJYGB010000167.1 GCA_021785235.1 Bacteroidota bacterium | reverse complement strand
GCCTGGAACTCGGCATTTATGCGGGCGCCGATTTTCTCGCGCAGTTCCAGCGCGGCCTTCTCCGTGAATGTCAGGCAGAGAATCTGTTCGACCTTGACCCCGCTCCGTGCCGCCGAGACGTAGCGCTCCACGAGCACGCGCGTTTTGCCGGAGCCCGCGTTGGCGGTTACGGATATGTGCTTGTCAAGCTCGAGGGCCTTCTTCTGCTGATCTGTCAGCTCTATCATCTAATCCCGTGCAGCAGCTCTTTCCATTTCCTGTAGAGTTGCGCGGTCGCGACCACGTCTCCCATACAGTATTCCGCAATCTCGGTGTACCGCTTTCCGCGGAAGTAGTCGTTGATATCATAGCCCGTGATGCCGTGTGATTTGGGGCTCTCTATCCCGAAGGACTTACAGTAGAAGTCGAGATTGAATTTCCGTGTGACGCCGTGATACGTCAGCTCTTCCAGCAGGTCTACATGATGCGTCATCGAATACCTCGTTCCTGCCATCAGGTCCCGCGAGGGCTTGATGCCAAGCATGGCAGAACGCATCATAACGAATGGACAGTCGAAGCTCCTCCCGTTGAATGTGACGAAATCGTCAAACTTCACGATGTATTCCCAGAATTTCTCCAGTACTCTTCTCTCGTCACCACTTATATAAAGGAAGGTGTTGTTGCCTTCCTTTTTTTCAATTTCAGTTTCCTCATCGGCACAGTAAAGAGAGATGCCGTTTCCCGATTCCACGTTGAGAAGAGCGATGGCGACGATCTGCGCGGTGAGCGGCCAGAGATTCAGCTGCTTGATGAGCTCGATCCTCATCTGCTCCCGCTTTTGATCGTTTTCCTCCTTATCCGCCCCCTTCATCAGGTAATCGATCTGCGCCTTGTCGAATGTCTCCGGGAGAAAACCGGAAGTCTCGATGTCGAATACCACCGCGGCCATTGTACCCTCCTGACTTTAGTTTAGTTTGAAAGGACTATTCCGTACAGATCTATTCTTCCGCGCTCATCTCGAGTCGGACTATATCGAAGCCTTTCTTGGATTCGAGAACCCCGAATACCACACCGGCGAACACCAACAGCATTCCCACGAGGAACACCGCCGTCGAGAGGTAGTGCAACCCGATGAAGCCCTGGAACACAGCAGCGCCGATAAGGAGCGAGCTGATTACGAAGAAGGCGGCAGCCATCGTGTAACTCAGCACCGAATCCCTCACGAGTCTCGCGCGAACACCGAGATGTTTGAGCTGCCTGGCGGTGCTCTCAAGCCGAAGGTTCTCTTCCGGCGTGAATTCCCTGTCGGCCGCTTTCATGACAAGCCGTCGTTTCTCGTCGTTGATCAGTCGTATCCTGTTCACGACGCTCGAGTACTTGTTGTTCGCGCCCAGAAGAAGGAGTCCGCATGCGCTTATCATCACCGCCGGCGAAAGCATGAGCTGGATGATTTTTGAAGCATCTACCGTCTGATCTGTTATCAACATTTCCGATCCTGATGACGTAATGTCATTAGTTGTTCATACATATTAATGAAATTCGAGCCAACCCTTGGCTGAGATTAATTTGCGGGTTGGAGAGGATAAAACAAAACATCGCGGGACGATAAAGAGGCAAAGCCTTGCGGAAGCTTGAAACCTCCGCAAGGCTTCACGAGAGACTTATTCCCCCACGTACTTGCCGATCCACCCAAGCACTGTGTTCCACCAGAGACGCGAGTCCTGAGGCTTCACAACGAAATGATACTCGTTCGGAAAATAAAGCATCTCGGACGGAACGTGCATCATCTGTAACGCCGTGAAGAGCTGGAATCCCTGGCTCACGTCAAGCCGGTAGTCGTGCTGGCTGTGGATCACGAGCATCGGTGTCTTGAAATTCTTGACGTACGAGCTCGGCGACCACTTCTGATACAGCTTCGGGTTCGTCCACGGCGTCCCCTTGAATTCCCATATCGGGAACCAGAGCTCCTCGGTGGAGCCGAAAGCGCTCACGGCATCGTACAAGCCGTCGTGGCTGACAAGACATTTGAATATCCCCTTGTTATTGTGCCCTTCCATCCAATTCATCATATAGCCGCCGTAAGAAGCGCCTGCCGCAGCGATCCTGTTCTTATCGATGAACGGATAATGATCCGCCGCGTATTCGACACCGTTCATGAGGTCGACGAACACCTTTCCACCCCAGTCACCGCTGATCTCGTCCGTGAACTTCTGGCCGTACCCGGTCGAGCCGCGGGGGTTAACCATGACCGCCACATAGCCCGGCGCCGCGAACATCTCCGCGTTCCATCTGTAATGGAATTCGTCCATCCACTGTCCCTGCGGACCGCCGTGGACCAGGTATACCATGGGATATTTCTTTTCCGGGTTGAAGTTCGGCGGTTTCACAAGGAATCCTTCCACTTTAGTCCCGCCGGCTCCCTTGAACCAGAACGGCTCCCACGGGCTCATGTCGAGCTCTGCCAGAAGTGCATCATTGGCGTGAGTCAGCTGGGTCGCCTCACCCGTCGCTATGTCCATCTTATAGACGTCGTTGGGATGAGTGACCGACTGCCGCAGGAAGACGAGATACCTGCCGTCAGGCGTGATCGTCATGTCCTCATTCGTGGAATGATGCGTCAGCCTTTTCACGCTGCCTGTCGCGGCATTTACTTCAAATATGTTGTGGTACCCCTCATCGTCGGCATTGAAGTAGAGAGCCTTGCTGTCCGGCGACCAGACGACTTCGTCTACCGAGCGGTCGTATTTCTCGGTGAGGTCTATGATCTTGCCGTCACGTCTGTCATAAAGCATGAGCCTCAGGCGATCCGATTCGAAACCTGGGATCATCTGCGCGCGGAAGGCTATATAGCGGCCGTCGGGTGAGTAGAGCGGTTGGTTATCGTTTGAAGGATTCGTGGTAATCCTTTTTGATGCTCCACCGTCGACGCTGACCGTGAAGAGGTCGTTGTTCGTGCTTATCGCCACCATAGCAGCCGTGTTTTTCACATAGCACACTTCTTTACTGTCGGGAGAGAATGCGTAATCCATTCTCCCGCCGAGGTCGATGGGGGGAGTGTCGTAGTCGCCCGGGGTTAGATCGACGGGCGAACCGCCGTTCACGTTCACGACAAAGAGATGGCTTCGCTTGCCGTCTTTCCATACGTTCCAGACCCGGTAAGGAAGATGAGTGAAAAATTTCGCCTTCACCTTTCCGCTCTCGAGCTCGTTTTCCCGCGCGGCATTACACGAGTCTGTCGCGCATTCCGGGAAAACATCCGACGCGAACGCGATATGCTGTCCGTCCGGCGACCAGAGAAGACCGCTGGCGCCGAGTGCGATGCTTGTGAGCTTCTTCGCCGGCCCACCGTCCACGTTTCCAACATAAACCTGCGGAGTGCCGCCGGAGTCCTCGGCGGTGAAAGCTATCTGCTTCCCGTCA
>JAJYGB010000255.1 GCA_021785235.1 Bacteroidota bacterium | reverse complement strand
CAGTACAACAATTACTGGATGAGTCCCGAACACATGACCTGGACCGGGTTGAGCCGGTATTATGACGACGGCATTGGCCCGCCGCCCGAGGTCGAGCCGGGGAGATACAATTACCTCTATGCCGAATACGCGAAGAAATACGGAATGGATCCAAAGGATTTCGAGCATGATTACATTTCCGGAAAATTGAGTGTCCCGGCTCTGAACAAATTTTTCACCGACGACAGGAGCATGCGCGAATCGGGACACGATGCGAGTTACCGGCTTCAATACGATTGCGCCGAACTCGTTACCGTCGACCTGAATTCCCTCCTTTACAAATCGGAGACAAATATCGCGCGGATTATTTCAGAAGGATTCGGCGGAAAGGTGAAGCTGGACAACGGCAAGCTCGAAAGAGCATCTACCTGGGAGCAAAAAGCGGAAAAGCGCAGGGAGCTGATGACGAAGTATCTCTGGAACGAGAAGCGAGGGATGTTCTTCGATTACGACTTCGTCGACCGCAAGCAGACCGATTACGTGAGCGCGACGACATTCTATCCTCTGTGGGCCGGAGTCGCGACAAAAAAGCAGGCCGAAGCTTTGGTAAAAAACGCGCTGCCACTCCTGGAAATGCCCGGTGGGATAGTCGGCTCCACGGAAGAATCGCGCGGACCGATCACGAAAGATCACCCACAGACCCAGTGGGACTACCCGTTCGGCTGGGCCCCTCATCAGATGCTGGTATGGAGGGGACTCAAGGATTACGGATTTGGAAAGATTGCACAGGAGCTTGCTTACAGGTGGCTATACACCATCACGATCAACGCGTATAATTACAACGGCACCATCGCGGAGAAGTACGACATGGTCAGCCGCTCCTCGCAGGTCTTCGCCGAATATGGCAATGTGGGAACGAAGTTCTCGTTCATCACACGACAGGGATTCGGATGGACGAATGCGTCTTATGTTGTCGGACTCACCTATCTGTCAAAGAAGCTAATCGCGGATCTGGACCGGCTCATACCTCCCGAATGGGTTTTCGATCGGTGAAGCATTTCCAATCGGAATCAGCCGGAGGGTTTGCACTCAGACCGAACTTCACGCGCGCCGTTTTGTTCTATAACGTATGAAAACACAAAAAGTATTCTAACCAAGGAAAGAATGATTAATGAGTAATACGATGACCGTGATGGTTACCGGGGCGACGGGAAAACAGGGCGGTTCAGTCATCAAAGCGCTCCTCAGAAGCGGGTACCGTGTTGTTGCACTTACAAGAGATCCGGCGTCGAAGAGCGCAATGATACTTCACAACGACGGAGTGAGAATCGCAATTGGCGACATGTCTCACGAAGACTCACTCGCCGGCGTGATGACAGGCGTCGATGCGGTTTTCGCGATGAGCACTCCGTTCCAGAGCGGCCACGAAGGTGAGGTGGCACAGGGAGTGAACGTGACGAGAGCGGCGAAGGCCGATGGAGTCCGGCACCTCGTCTTCAGCTCCGTGGCAAGCGCCAACAAGAACACCGGAATACCGCACTTCGACACAAAATTCAAGATCGAGCAGTATATTGCAGCCTCTGGCATCCCTTACACGATCATCGGTCCGGCGGCGTTCATGGAGAATTTCATACAGCCGCAGGCGATCGCGGCTTTAAAGGAAGGCAAATTACGGAGAGCGCTTCCGGCTTCTCGCCCTGTCCAGCTGGTTGCTGTGGAAGACATCGGCGCCTTCGCAGTCTTCGCCATCGAGCATCCGCAGTTTCTTCTCAACAAGCGGATAGACATCGCCGGAGACGAACTCACCGGCGAACAAACCGCCGCTGTACTTACCAGGTCAATAGGGAGGATGATTACTTACGAGGAGTTCTCTCCGGAGGTTCTGAAGTCCCGGAGCCCCGACCTGGCGAAGATGATGGAGTGGCAGGCGAAGAACGATTACACCGCCGACATCGGCCGCTTGCGCCTCGACTTCCCCGAGATAGGATGGCACAGACTGGAAGAGTGGGCGCGGGGAATTGACTGGAAAGCGCTGCTCGCGTCGTAGCGAGCCGGCACTTTTCCCGGCCCGCCATCTGCTACCTACTGCTTACTTCCTTCTTCTCCCTTCGACACCACCGTATCGTACCAGCTCCTCTTCTGCCGCGGGACTCCGTCGTCGACATGGATATGTTTTATCTCCATGTACTCTTCGAGGCCGATCCGGCCGAATTCCCTTCCGACACCGCTCTGCTTATAGCCACCGAAAGGCGCGCGCTCGTTCAGCAGGTGCCACTCGTTGATCCAGACCGTCCCCGCCTTTAGCTTTTCCGCAATTTTCCTCGCACGGACTATATCTTTGCTCCACACGCCCGCCGCCAGACCGTAAACAACGTCGTTCGCCAGCCTGACAGCTTCTTCGTCCGATGAGAACCTGCTCACTACCAGCACAGGCCCAAAGATTTCTTCCTGCGCGATCTTCGAACGGTTATCGACATCGAGAAAGATCGTCGGCTCGACAAAATTGCCCTTCGAAAGTTCCGGCAAACGAGTCGCGCCGCCGCCTAAAGCAACCTTGAATCCGTCCTTTCTTCCGCTCTCGATATACCCAAACACTCTGCTCTCCTGCTTCTTCGAGATGAGTGGTCCGATGTCTGTCGACTCATCCATTGGGTCGCCGAGCTTCATTCTCTTCGCCTTTTCGACAAGCGCCGACACAAAGCCATCGTACACTTTCTCGTGTACCAGCAATCTCGTCGCGGCCTCGCAGCATTGTCCTGAGTGGTAGAACATACCATACAGGCTTCCGTCGATCGCGAGATCCATGTCGGCGTCATCAAGAACGATATTCGCCGACTTCCCTCCGCACTCGAGCGTCAGCCTCTTGAAATCGTTCGCCGCCAGCTCCATTATCTTCTTCCCGACCGCCGTCGATCCGGTAAACGCGATCTTATCGACGCCTGGATGCCTGACGAGCGCTTCGCCGGCATCCGGGCCATAGCCGGGGACTATGTTGACAACACCAGCCGGCAATCCCACCTCATCGATTATCTTTGCAAGCTCCATAGCGGTGACAGGCGTCAGCTCCGACGGCTTGAGTACGACGGTGCATCCTGCCGCGAGCGCAGGCCCGAGTTTCCAAGCCGCCATTTTCAGAGGAAAATTCCACGGTATTATCGCGCCAACGACGCCAACCGGTTCATACCTCAGGTAATTCCTGGCAAATCCCGGTTTGGAAATATCGGTCATCTCGCGTTCGTTTTCCCCCGCCGCGAGTCTCGAGAATATATTGAAAGCCCTGGCGCTGAGGAATATATCTTCCCTGGCTTTCTTTACCGTCGAGCCGGAATCGAGGACCTCAAGCTCGACAAGTTGCGCTGCTTTCTCATTAATCCTGTCCCCGATCTTCTTCATGTAAGCTGCACGATCAGCTGCCGGCATT
>JAJYGB010000300.1:877-3440 GCA_021785235.1 Bacteroidota bacterium | reverse complement strand
CACAACGCCGGCTTCCTTGAAAAACTGAGACGCAGATCGGCTCTTGCAGCCCTTGTCCCTGACATATCACACGTCACATCCCGAGATGCGCCGCCACACCTCGCAAGAATGTAAACTTAACCGTCTGGATTGTCAAGCAGCCACGTGCCCATCGATCTCCAACCGGATGGGAAGACAGAATTGGGAGTCGTAGTCCGTTTCAGATGAAAAACCTTACGCTCTTCCAGATCTCGGAGATCGGAAGCTTTAATCCTCTGCAAATGAACACCGGCAGATTGGTTTCGTATGGCATCGCATGATCATTTCTTATAATTGCTGCTTCTTCGACGGTATTCAGGGATTTGAGAAGGTCTTCCTTCTTTCCGCCGATCACTATAATGGTCGTGACGGTCGTGTCACCCGGTCCCCAATACCAGTAGTTGTTGTGGCCGCATAATACCCGTGGAAGCGGGTACTTGCCCCTGAAGAAATCGATCGCGCCGGCTTCGCCGTAATTTTGTGCGAAGACGACGGTCTTATTCCGTTCGTCCGGCGGAAGCGAAAGGTAGACTTTCGAGACAGTCGCGGCCATGTTCTCCCAGCCGAACATGTCGGCATAATATTGCGGAAGCTGCGTGAGCCGTTGCGCTTCGGATGTCGACGGCTGTACTCCGAGGGCTGCGGAATATCTGATGAAAGTCTGCACCGGCAATACCGGAAGCGCGAACGGGATAGTCAGCAGGCCGAAGAGGGCGATCAGCGCCGGCATCGCAGACTTTGTCCAGCGGAAACCCCTGTGAGAGGCTATCCGCTCAAACATGACGCCGCCTGCCGCGAACAGGATGGGGAATGCAGGGGCGATGTACTCAGGCTTGGAGTGCCCGTTCAGAACCAGAACCAGGAATGAGACGAGAAATATGCAGCCGACCAGCCTGTAGCTCTTACCGTCTCTATGGAAGAACAGGAAGTAGATTCCCGCGACCCACACGGGAACGGAAAGGTAGTTTAGGTCCCTCACGGTTCCGATAATGAAAGTCAGCGGGTTCTGAGAAGCATATTTGATGGCGGAAGCGTTATGAATGAATTCCAGTGTGGCAAAATTGTGTGCGATGTTCCAAACGATGTAGGGGCTGAAGAGTACGAATGCGATGCATCCGGCGAAATAGGGCCACCTCGTCGTAAGATGCTTTCTCTGCGGTGTCAGGAGCATGCCGATGAGAAGACTGAACCCGAACCAGAGTATGTCTATTTTATTCAGCAACCCGAATCCAAGTATCACTCCGAGGAGGATCCAGAGTCTGCCGGTCCGCGGGTCGGACGAGGAGAATCCAGAGTCTGCCGGTCCGGGGGTCGGAAGAGTCAGCTTGAATAATCAGGATGACGATGTAAGCGCCGAGCGACCAGAAAACCCAGTCGAAGGGGTTCATGGAGTAGATGCCGTCAGTGCCGAGAAACTCCGGCGCTATCGCGACCGACAGAGAGGCAAGTACGACCGCGAACAAGCCGCCGCCCATTTTGCGTGTCATGAGACCGGCAAGATATACGGTGACTCCCGATGCCAGAGCCGGCAGAAGCCTCAGTGCGAATATCGAATCTCCGAAGAGTTTGATGCTTGCGAACAAAATGAAGCTCGCGAGCGGCGGTTGGTCGACGTAGCCGGCGGCGAGGTGCCTGCTGCAGGCGATATAATAGAGCTCATCGCGGAAGTAGCCATAGCCGCCGGAAGCGTTAGTAATAAGGTGAAGCAGGACTTCCGCCGCTGCAAAAGTCAGTATGATCATCGTGCTTCGGCGTGCCGTCTCGTCTGCATTCGTTGCTTTCATTTCTTCCTCTATTGGTTGTCTTTGTAATCCGGAAGTTCAAGCCGAACTAAATAGTTCCCAGTGAAAAAGTAAACATTGCACAGAGTTGCACCGAGGAAGGAAGAGTCACACTTAGAAGAATAGGCTATTTCACATCTCTGTGTCGCTCTGTGATTCTCCGTGGCTCTCTGTGAAATGTTTTTCAGCGCGAACCAAATAATCAGAGTCGCCCGTGAACAAGGCTTCAATTCACACCGTCGGCCTGATGTCAGGTAATTACGGGAGGCGCGGCTAAATGTTCAGATGGACTATCCTTTTATAGTTAGTACGATGGCAAGTGCCGCCCTGATCCGCTCGACGAGTGACTCGTCGAGTTTACCGATGCGCCTGACGAACCTGCGCTCGGATATCGACCGGAGTTGAAAACAATCGGCCGCTGATTCCTTGCTGAGGCCGGTGCCGTCGGCAGGCTCGATCCTGACCATCCATGGCGCTATCGAGAAATGATCTTTCCAATCCGTAATTGGAACCACCATCCTGAGAGGAAGCTTCCCGAAATTGTCGTCGTTGACGACGACGCAAGGCCGTGTCTTTTCAATCTCGGCGCCGATGGTCGGGTCGAGCGTGATCAGCCATACGTCACCTTGGTTCATAGAAATCTTCCATGTCAAGGTCGGTGAATGACGTCAGGTCCTTGTCCGCTCTGTAATCCCCGAGTAATTCCCTCGCGGCGCGTTTGATTTCCTTCGCGCCCCCCTCTTTCCGAAGCGATTTCAGCAGTT
>JAJYGB010000300.1:0-867 GCA_021785235.1 Bacteroidota bacterium | reverse complement strand
TAATAACTAATAATTCTTATCATGATTATATATATTTAGTTGAATTTCCGAAAAGCGGCGTTACCTATTTAAGTTTTATATTGGGAAATATAGAAATACAATTAAACAAAAGAGAAGAATATATCAGTTTGCTGCTGAGCGATTTCAGCAGTTTTTCGGCAACGAGGATGCGGTCCTGCAAAGGAAGCGCATCGATCGCCTTCAGTATATCGTTTACCTTCTTACTCATGCCCGCTCTGACGGGGTAAGATACAACTTTCTTGTGCTAATGTGCCAATCCAGAGCAGATTCTTCCGGCACCGACCGCGCGTATTCTTGGAGCCCCTCGTTTAATTCCTCCGATAGCTTTGTGAAGCGACAATCCTCTTACACCGGCTTCGTCCGCAGCCTGACCAACGTCCGCATGATCGCGATGTCAACTTGAATAGCCCGCTCGTTATTGATGACGCTTAAAAGCACGAGAACTAAAGGAGTATTTCCACGATGCTTTCGCCTCCTCGCTGGTAAGTTGAAACATGAAATCATCCGGGAAGCGGCTGATATTGCGTTTCACAGCTTGGTTCAGGGCCTTGGTTTGTACTCCGTAAAGCGCTGCCAGGTCACGATCAAGCATCACCTTTTGGCCCCTCAGCATGAGTATTGCAATTTCGGTCGGGTCGTTCGGAATTAATTTTCCCATCTTTTTGCCCCCTGACTTGTGTGTGGCCGCTGGCCTGCTTTCCGCCGGAACTCTTGGATGATTACTTCAATATCTCTCCCAGCTCCGCTGTCCACGTGCAGCCGGGATAGTTCGCGCAGCCCGCGAAGAACCCGCGTCGACCTTTCTTCACCCGTATCTTTCCGGCGCAGACCGGACAGCTTTCGCCG
>JAJYGB010000584.1 GCA_021785235.1 Bacteroidota bacterium | reverse complement strand
AACCGCATTCATAATGTTCGTGTTCAGCCTGATATTTACAGGTTTGAACTCTCTTTTCGGAGCAATGCTGATACCTCAGAGCGAGCTCATCGGAAAGTACAATGACAATGCGTTGAGCGGACAGGCCATGAATCTTGTAGGTCCGCATGCTGTGCTACTCGGTCTTCAAGCTTTCGTGGTTATTGTAGGATTTCTAATACTCGCGGGCGCCGTCAATACTTCTATAATCGGCGCGAACAGTGTGTTGAACCGTGTGGCCGAGGACGGCGTTCTCCATGAATGGTTCAGGAAGCCGCACAAAAGGTATGGTACTTCATTCAGGATCATCAACCTTCTCGCGATAATACAGCTGGTGATGATAATCGGGAGCCGGGGAAACGTATTCCTGCTCGGTGAGGCTTACGCGTTCGGCGTAGTCTGGACATTCATCATGACGAGTTTCTCCATCCTTGTGCTCAGATACAAAGACAAATCGCCGAGGGAATGGAAAGTCCCACCTAATATCGTCATCGGCAAATTTGAGCTGCCCATTGGTCTCGTTTTCGTTTTCATCATCCTTTTTGCTTTAGGCTTCAGCAACTTGTTCACTAAACCGATCGCTACCGAGGGCGGCGTCAGTTTCACGATCGTCCTGACCCTTCTCTTCTTCTTCTCCGAAAGGGCGAATAAAAGAAAATACGAGCAGCAGGCGACAGACCTGGAGAAGTTTAATGTCTTTGCGCAGGATAGTCTGACTGCCGAGGCGATAGGCTGCCATCATCAGCACAGAAAACTGGTTGCGGTTAGGGCCCCGAACCGTCTCCATCATCTTCAGAGGTGTTTGGAGGAAAACGATCCGGACGATGTCGACATTGTCGTAATGACCGCGAAGATCATACCCGGACAGAGCGTAGCTGTCAGACAATCGATAGATCTCCCTGAGGAGGAAGTCTTCAGCGAGGTCATCAAGTTGGCCGAGAAGCAGGGGAAGACGATCCTTCCGATAGTCGTTCCCACGAACAATGCCGCGTACGCGATCGCGCATACGACAGTTCAACTGGGGGCCGAAGAAGTCTTCATGGGGTCGTCGGAACGATATCCCGCGGAATATCAGATGCAGCAATTTGCGTTATACTGGGGAATGGTTGAAGCGGACGAGAATCATCATGTCGCTGTCAGGACAGTTGGCCCGAATGGAGAGATAAGATTCGAGTTGTGACCGAGAACGTTTGTCTGCCGGGCGACAATCTGGATTCGCGGCGACTTCCCGACAATTCTTGAAAGTTCCCCGCGTTCTTCGGACGGAGTCCGCGAATAACAGGTGGAGCTTTGAGTGAATTTTCTCCGCGCGCGTGGTGGGCCTTTTGAAACTATTGTTCTCAGGATGTCCCCCTGTTTAAGTCTTAGTGCCGCACAGAGGCCTTTTGCTAAGTGAACATCTGGTATTGTACTGCCATGGGAGCGCCCGTGGGACGCGAACGAAAGGCCGGTTATCAAAAGAGGATCTCTTAGGTTTTTAAATTCAAAGTGTGCCTCCACCTGGAATTAAACTGGTTTGCTTTTTGTTCTATCTTTTGTAATATTTGCAACGGTGCAATCATCAAGTTGAAGAGTAACGACCGGCTGTGCCCACACGGCCGCGGTGAGATAATCAATCACAGTTAGCTAAGAAGAAATTGCAATCGTGAAGAGTGTCGCATTTATAGGGACCGGGCTAATGGGAAAACCTATGGCCATGAATATACTCAAGAAAGGGTTCCCACTAATAGTTTACAACCGTACGTCCGCGAAAACGGAAGAGCTTGCGAAAGCGGGCGCTCGTGTGGCGCGTACTCCCCGCGAAGCGGCTGAAGGAGCAGATGTCGTCGTCACGATGGTTTCGAACATAGAAGCGGTGGAAGCTATGCTTATAGGCGACGACGGAATACTCCGTGGTCTGAAACGGGGGAAGGTGCTGATCGATATGAGCACCATAACTCCAGACTCTTCCAGAAGATTCGCGTCGATGGTCGAAGAAACCGGCGCTAAGATGCTGGACGCTCCTGTCTCTGGAAGCACCAGTGTCGCGGAGAAGGGTGATCTTACCATCATGGTCGGCGGTGATCCGCGCATTCTAGACGAGGTTAGGGAAATCTTCCAGGCGATGGGCAAGTTCATATTCCACATCGGCGACAATGGCTCGGCGGTGGCTATCAAGCTTGTCGTCAACCACTTCGTTGCAGGAATGACCGCTCTTCTCGCGGAAGGACTCATTCTCTCGGAAAAGCTCGGCATCGATCCGAGCATATTTTCGAACGTATTGAACTCGAGCGCGGTTAAGTCCCCAATGTACGATATGAAGACCCCGAAGATGGTGAGCCAGGATTTCTCGGCGCAGTTCCCATTGAAACTTATCGTCAAAGATCTCGATTATATAACCCGAACCGCCGAGAAGGTCGGAGCCCGCATGCCGGTTCACGAAGCAGTGAAGGGACAATATTCCGCGGCAGCGAAGGAAGGTCTTGGAGAAAGCGACTTCTCGGTCGTATACGAATTACTTGCAAAGAAGTAAAAAGCTTTAAAATAACGTGGGGAAGCACGAACCCCTTCGTGCGGTGGAGCCAGGCTGGAGTATCATCACGGCGGATTCGACAGGCCGTTGAGACTCCCTCCTGAAACGAGATGTCAATTTGAACATCGTTGGTGCGAGCGTGTTGTCTTTCAGCTTTTCTACCGGTGTTTAATCGGAAGCGATTCTCAAATCGTTGCTGTTATCAGCTAATTATTGTTGCGGTATAACCGCGTTAGGAGAAATCTTTTGACGGAAAAGGAAAAAATCAGGAAAGCCGTCTTGAAGCTCCGTGAAGAGCTTGATCAGGATGAGGCCGTTCAGAGAAGCAAGAGCGTCTTGAGACATCTGGAAAATCTTCCGGAATACAGAAACGCAGGCCTCGTCCACACTTACATCTCCGCGAGGCCGAACGAGGTCGATACCATTATGCTGATTGCCCGTTCCTTCGCTCGGGGAAAGAGGATCGCTGTGCCCGTCATTACCGACAAGACGGAAAAAAAGCTTGAGACATCTGAGCTTATGAATCTGGGCGACCTCACAGATGGCCCTTTCGAGACAAAAGAGCCTAAAGTATTCGAAGCGGTGTCGCTTGATGAAGTGGACTTGTTTATCGTGCCGGCTGTGGCTGTTGACAGAAAAGGGAACAGAATCGGTTGGGGAATGGGGTACTACGACAGATTGCTTCAGTCTCAGGAGAGGCCGATAGTCGCGCTCGCGTATAATTTTCAGGTGGTGGATGACATCGAATCCTCTGACACGGATGTGAAAGTTGACTATATTGTGACGGAGGACGAAATCATAACGACCAGCGCCAGACGATAGAATCCTGACTGCGGACAAACGAGGCCACCATGGACGAAGAGAAAACTGAATATCA
>JAJYGB010000660.1 GCA_021785235.1 Bacteroidota bacterium | reverse complement strand
ATTTCTGAAAACTCTCAAACACCTGACGAAGCTGAGATTATCCACCAAAAAACAAATGAAGGAAGAGATCGATCCCGTCAGAAAGTCTCGGCTCGACGCGATGCAATCCTCCCTTAAGATACTGATCAATTCATATTATGGCTATCTCGGCTATTCGCGCGGCCTTTTCAACGATTTCGCTTCCGCGGATACGGTGACCGAGACGGGACAGAGGATTCTACGTCAGATGATTGCCGAGATAAACACGCAAGGTGGCACACTTTTAGAAGTCGACACGGACGGTCTCTACTTCGTTCCTCCCCCCGGCTTTCGCGGAGAAGAAGAGGAAATCAGGTTTGTTTCAAAACTCGCGCGATCCCTTCCCGCGGGCATCAACCTTTCTCTCGACGGCAGGTACGAGCGGATGCTCAGCTACAAGAAGAAGAATTACGCCCTACTCGGCTACGACGGGAGAATCAAGATCCGCGGTTCGGCCCTCATTTCGCGGAGCATGGAGCGGTTCGCAAGAGAATTCATACACGAATCGATAGCGCTTATGCTCCGGGAAAATATAGAGGGCTTGCACAAACTCTTCGTCGATTATACGCGGAAGATACTCGACCGGCAATTGCCGCTGGAAAAGATGGTCAGGACCGAAACTGTGCGTGAGACCATCGATGATTATCAGGCTTCAGTAAGGACGAACCGCAGAAACAGGACCGCGACATTTGAGGCGGCAATCAACGCGGGCGTAAACCTCAGAGCGGGCGACAGGGTTTCATATTACATTGTCGGAACTGATCCCAATCCCCGCACTTTCATGAATGCCGTCCTGTACGACGATCGCGAGCAGAATCCGCAGGACTACAACGCCCAGTACTACATAAAGAAACTGAACGAGTATGCCGAGCGCTTCTCCGAGTTTTTTGAACCTGGTGATTTCAGAAAGGTTTTTTCTACGGATGAGGGTTCCCTCTTCACGACTTCACTCGAAGGGGTGCGGATGAGAGTTGCGGAGGCCGCTGCGGGGGATACAAAGATCGAAGAAGAAGAGGACGAGTAGTTATCCTTCAAATTCTTTGCGAAGTATCTGGAAGTCGTGCTGCTCCAGGATCGCTGAGGCGCGACCCTGTGTCTCTTCCGTGTCGAAGGAAAGTCTGAACATCCCGCCGCTCCCCTCCCTGACCTTGAGGAGCTCGATGTCTTTGATGTTGATGCCGCCATCGGCGAGTATCGACGTTATCTCTTTAAGGACACCGACTTTGTCTTCAACGACGACGTAAAGATCGTAAAGGGGGTGGAGGAAACCCTTGCCGCCCTTTCGGATTCCTGCACGGGCAAGTCTCGCCTTCTCGAATTCGCCGGCGATATCAGAATCCTTCCCTTCCTTCAGCGCACCGCTCAGGTCCGAAAGCCGGCCGATCAACATCTTGAGCATAGCATCGATATTTCCGCGGTTCGCCTTTATCACATCGTTCCAAACCGTGTATTCACTCGAGGCAATTCTGGTCATGTCGCGGAACCCACCCGCAGCCAACGTATTGAAATGCTCATCTTTGGAGGACAGCTCGCCGAGCATGTTTACCAGCTCCACGGCAAGGAGTTGGGGTAAATGGCTCGTCGCAGCGGCTATCCGGTCATGCTGCGAAGCATCCATCAGCAATATTCTTGCGCCAAGCTGTTCTATCGAGCGGACCAAAGGGAGAAAGGATTTGTCGGGATATTCTCTCAGGGGTGTCAACACATAAACTGCATTTTGAAAGAGAAACGGCTGCGCCGCGTCCACTCCCGACTTCTCCGATCCTGCCATAGGATGACCGCCGACAAAGATGATTCCGTCCGGCACTATCCCCGCCGCCGCATCCATCACAGGTTGCTTGATGCCGGCCACGTCCGTTACGATCGTACCGGCTTGAGCCAGAGGAACGACTTCACGGATTACACTGACGACATCCGACGACGGAACGCAAATGAAAATCACCCGGGGATTCTCGGCGCACAGCTCGGCAATACCCTTCCTAAATGCCGCCTTCGGTATCTGCTTCCGTATTCTCTTTTCGTTCTGGGGTCTGTCCGTTACAAAGACAGAATGCCCGCTCTTGGAGAGAGAGAGCGCGATAGAACCACCTATAAGACCGCACCCGATCACGCCGATCCGCGTAGATACAGAGGGGGTTTCAGTTCCCGTCAAGTTCAGTACTCCAATCCGGCGCCTGGACTCCCGACGGGTCGCAGCGTATTCACCCGGGGATCTCTCTTCCAATCGCATCAGCGATAAGCCTGATCTCTTTCATCATCTGGGTGAACTGCTCGGGGTACAGCGACTGAGGACCGTCCGAGAGAGCCTTGCCGGGATCGTTATGTACCTCGACCATTATGCCATCCGCACCGACTGCAACGGCCGCTCGCGCGACGGGCACCACTTTTTCCCTGAGTCCCGTTGCGTGCGACGGATCGACTATTACGGGAAGGTGGCTTTTCTTGTGTACAACCGGTATAGCATTTATGTCGAGAGTATTCCTCGTGGAATTCTCAAAAGTGCGTATGCCGCGCTCGCAGAGCATGACTTCCCTGTTCCCGCCTGCCAATATATACTCCGCCGCCATCAGCCATTCCTCGACTGTCGCCGCAAGCCCGCGCTTGATCATAATCGGCTTTGATACTTTACCCAGGTCCTTCAGCAGGGTGAAGTTCTGCATGTTCCTCGCGCCTACCTGCAGTATATCGGCGTACTGGGCGACCACCTCTATCTGACTTCTATCCATCACCTCCGTTATTACGACAAGGCCGAACTCATCTCCGGCCTTCCGCAGGAGTTTCAGCCCGTCTTCGCCCATTCCCTGGAACGAGTATGGCGAGGTGCGTGGTTTGAACGCTCCGCCGCGGAGAATCTTGGCGCCGTTCTTCGCAACGTGTTCGGCTATGGCGAAGAGTTGTTTCTCGTTTTCGACGGCACATGGGCCTGCCATCACCACTACCTCGCTGCCTCCTATCTTCACGCCCTTGATATCGATGATGGTACCTTCAGGTTTGAAAGACCTGTTGGCAAGCTTGTACGGTTCGGTGACCCTGTAGACTTCGTCGACCCCCGGCAACACCTGGATTTGCCTGTGGTCGAAATCGGGTTTTACGCCTATCGCACCCAGTATGGTTCTTGAGACGCCGGTTGACCTATGAACGTCGAAGCCAAACTCGTTAAGAACCTTTATGACGCTTTCTATATCTTGTTCGGTGGCTTCTTCCTCGAATATTACAACCATTTAGAAATACTCCTTCCCCGAAGCAACGCTCCGGAACACAAATCTATTCTTGTCGAAACAGATATCACACATTCTATTTGAATGCTTCTGAAAGTTATTGGGAAAACGCAGCTATATACGGCTAGAGTAAGATTATATTCCCCGTTGGGGGAAATAGAAGTAGAGGTAAAATTTG
>JAJYGB010000587.1 GCA_021785235.1 Bacteroidota bacterium | reverse complement strand
CTAGTGAAAGTGCAACTACCCGCCGGTGTTACGGGATGGAAGACTGCAGCATGCACAGGAAGCGCGGTGCTTGCCGTCGCGAATAACGATAGCGTTTATGGCTGGGGATATAATGGTGACGGCGCTCTTGGCAACGGCCAGAGCGGAATTGGAACTAACCTCACACCCACCGTTGTCAACCTTCCTGCAGGCGTCACGGTAAGTTCACTGGCCGCGGGACGTGATCACGTCCTCGCCGTCGGCAGCGATAATACATATTATGCGTGGGGACAAGGATCGCAGGGCCAGCTCGGTAACGGCGGGTTCGATGTAACTGTCCCGACACCCGGCAGGGTCTTCGGGGTGCTGCAGAAGCCGCTCACGACGCCCGTACCTTCTTCTCCTTACAACACTGCAGTGAATCAGGCTCTCGATGTCACACTTCAGTGGGGTGCCGTCAACTCAGCCGATGGATACCAGTGCGAGGTCAGCACAGATCCTACCTTCAGTACTGGCATGATTGCCAACGATTCCACATTGAAGGTTCCCGCGGACACGATCAAAGCCCTTAGCTACAGCACAAAGTATTACTGGCGCGTGCGTGCTTATGAGAACGGAGTACTGGGCGCGTTCAATGGCGCGTATTCGTTTACTACAATGAGCAATCTGCCGCCGGCTCCTGGGCTTGTGTTCCCGAAATTGTCGACAGTCGGTATCCCCCGAGAGGTCACATTCCAGTGGAAGCCATCCCCAAGCGCGAGTCAGTACAGAATACAGGTCTCGACGAGTACGCAGGCTTACACCTCAGGCGATTCGGCGGGCGAATTCACGAGTCTGATCGCGGACACGACGGTCGCAGACACTTCCGTTCAACTCGCGGCCCCTCTCGCGGCGAACACAATCTATTACTGGCATGTCAGCGCCATCGATACGAACGGCATGGGTGAGTTCTCCTCAAACTGGGAATTCAAAACCGGCGTCGGACTTACGGCCGTGAATGAGCCGAACGGTTTGCCGAAAACATTCGCCTTGATGCAGAACTATCCGAACCCATTCAACCCGACGACAATGATCACGTATAGTCTTCCGAAGGCGCAGATGGTTACGCTGGAGGTGTACAACGTCCTTGGTGAGAAGGTCGCCACGTTGGTAAACGCTCATCAGAGTGCCGGCGTTTACGAAGTGAACTTCAACGCGGACCGCTTTGCAAGCGGCGTATATCTGTACATCTTAAGAACGAACAATTTCAGCGCGGTTCATAAGATGCTGTTCTTGAAGTAAAGACAATTCTAAAGTATCGGACGGGAGACCGGGTCGGGATGATACCCCGACCCGGCCCCGTCCAGGTTATCTTTAGCAGCAGATTCAATGTTTTCAAATAGATGAGAAACGTCCAAACCCGGGAAGGAGAACTAAATGATGGCGGAGATCTATCGTTACTCGTTTGAGGGAGGGAAAAGAGACAAACTGCAGAGAGCGGCCGCGACAGTTGGTGGCGCTCTGTTAGCAGTGTTTTTCTTTTTTTGTTCGAGCCCAGCTAAGGCTCAAACCGCAGGCATACATAAGATCAAGCATATAATCATAATCATGCAGGAAAATAGAACGTTCGATTCATACTTTGGAACGTTCCCAGGCGCCGATGGAATACCGATGAAGGACGGCGTTCCTACGGTCGGTGTGCTCGACCCGATCAGCGGAAAGATCATCAGGCCGTTCCATGACCCCGACGATAGAGATTTCGATTCTCCTCACATGGTCGTGAATGCTTTTGAAGACATCGACGACGGCAAGATGGACGGTTTCATCAAAAGCGCAATAACGGAGTATAAGCGATTTCAGAACATGGCTCTCTTGAAAGAGAGTAACAAGGAACTGGAGAATTCATCGCTGAAAGAATACAAGGAATTAATGTACACGAACAACGGGAGACCGGTACAGAGACCTCTATACCTAGATTGCATGGGATACCACGACCAGCGAGAAATCCCCAACTACTGGGATTACGCGAAAAATTTTGTCCTGCAGGATCATATGTTTGAGCCGATACTATCCTGGAGTTTCCCAACTCACCTCTGCATGGTCTCGGCATGGTCGGCCTTAGCGGAAATTCCGGGCGACCCCATGTCCTGTGTCACCAATCTCGATCCACCCGATCGGAGCGAAAAGGACCCGGAGCCTTTTGCCTGGACCGACATAACCTATCTTCTTCATAAGTATCACGTCAGATGGAGGTACTATCTCGATGAAAAAAAACTTCTGAAGAAGCCTGAGTACAATTGGATCGATATTCCCGCGGAGACTGTCCCGACTATCTGGGATATTTTGCCCGGCTTTGTGGATGTTCATGAAGACCACCAGGTGAAAAACGATGAGGTGATCGCCAACTTTTTCAAAGCCGCGAAAGACGGCACTCTCCCGCATGTATGCTGGGTAATTCCCAACTTCAAAGACTCTGAACATTCCCCGTCGCTGATAAGCACAGGGCAGGCATTTGTCACAAGAGTCATTAATGCCATTATGAGAAGCCCCGACTGGAAAAGTTCGGCAATCTTCCTTTCGTGGGACGACTGGGGCGGGTTCTACGACCACGTCGTTCCGCCCAGGGTTGATGAATACGGTTACGGAATACGCGTACCGGGATTGGTGATCAGCCCTTATGCGAAAAAGGGTTATATAGACCACCAGATACTTTCGCATGACGCTTATCTGAAATTTATCGAGGACGATTTTTGCGGCGGACAGAGAATAGATCCGAAAACCGACGGCAGGCCAGACTCGAGACCGGATGTTCGGGAAAACGAGCCGCTTCTCGGTAACCTCGTGAAAGATTTTGACTTTTCACAGACGCCGAGAGCGCCGATGCTTTTGCCCCCTTATCCAAAAAATGTAGACGACCTTGGCGGAAGCCGCTAATCTCAAATTGACTGTTGCAAAAGCTGCACGGAGCGGGGACCTTCGGGCCCCTTCTCCGGTATTCATATCATTTATGAGGACAATTGAATGAAGAAATTTCTGACGCTCTTTTCGTTTCTTGGCATCTTTGCGGCATCGCTGACTATTGCCGCGTTACCGGCGTTTGCTTCGGAGCCCGCTCCGGCTCCTCCTAAAGGGATGGTGGACCTTATTCTTGGGAAGTCATATACTGCCATACCTCTCGTCCCGATAAAGTACTCCTTCGCCCCGATGGAAGTCGGACTTCAATTCCCGGGCGGTCTGACGGACGGCAAGATCGCGTCATCAACGGACTACCATGATCACCAGTGGCAGCAGTACATTCGCGGAGGGATGCGAAGCATCGTGGTCGACATGGGGAGGGTAAATACCGTACACGAGATGCAGGAGAGATTTCTTCAGGATATCCCTCACGGCATAGACTTTCCTCGAGAGGTGACATACGCCCTCTCAATGGATGGGAAACATTGGGCGGTTGTCGGC
>JAJYGB010000273.1 GCA_021785235.1 Bacteroidota bacterium | reverse complement strand
TTCAGGTGCGCCTCTTCCGAGTGGATGGATCGACTCGAGAAGATCAAGGCTGCCGGCTTTAACACGATCGAGACTTATGTCCCATGGAACTGGCACGAGCGGAAGGAAGGACGCCCTGATTTCGCGCCGCTCGAAAAATTCCTGGACGATTGTAAACAGGAGGGGCTCTATGTCATCTTAAGACCCGGCCCATATATTTGCGCGGAGTGGAACATCGGCGGTTTTCCCGACTGGCTCGAAGGAAAAAACGTCGGTTTCAGGAGCGCCTCTCCAGCCGATATGAAATGGTCGAAGTACTGGTACGATGAAGTTCTCCCCGTCATCCGCCGACATCTCATTACTAACGGCGGCCCCGTAATCCTTATGCAGATCGAAAACGAATACGATTACTTCAGCCTCCCGGATAGCGATAAAATAGTTTATCTGAAATCTCTGTATGAGACCGCCATGAAGAATGGGATCAACATTCCGATAATCACATGCTGGACGAAGCAGGCACGAGATGATTCTGATTCTGTTTTTTCCCAGGTCATGGACGCGTGCAATTTCTATCCTGGCTGGAACATATCCAGCACTCTTCCGGCAATCGAGCAGATGAAACGGGAGGAGCCGGCTTCGCCGCCGATGATTACGGAACTTCAGGGAGGGTGGTTTTCGAACGTCGGCGACAAGAGCGTCAGACACGTGAACGAATTCGGGCCCGATCAAATCACGGCTCTTACCGATTTTGTCATCGCGCATGGGATAAAAGCTCTGAGCTACTACATGCTGTACGGCGGCACAAACTTCGGCTACTGGGGTTCGCAGGACAAGACAACGAGTTATGATTACACGGCGCCAATCTCGGAGCCGGGCGGCCTCTGGGCAAAGTACAGGGCGGTGAAGCTTATCGGCGATTTCATAAAACTTGAAGGTTCCCATCTGATCGACGCCCACGAAGTCAATGGCGGCGCGGAAAGTGAGACACCCGATGTCGAAGCTGTTCTCCGCTCAGACGGTCGCGCGGGATTTCTGTATGTCTGGAACAAAAGCGACAAGACAGTAGAAGCCAAGGTGCGCTTCAAACCCCCGATGAGTTCTGCCGTAACGATGAGCGTCAAGCTTCGGCCGAGAGCCGCGTACACCCTTCCGGTCGATCTTCCACTCCCGGGCGGCGAGACGCTCTTCTACACAAACGTCCCTGTGTCAGCCATATCGGAGTATAACGGCAAGCCTCTCATCATTGCATACGGTAACCCGGGGGACGAAGCGACTATCTACGCCGGCTCCAGCATGTGTACGGAAGAAATAAGGGACGCTGACCAGCTCTTCAACTGGGACGGACTCTATGTCCTCCTGACCACCGAGGGACGGGCCGCGAGATCCCGCGTGTTCGAGACACCTTCGGGACCGGTAGCGCTCGTCTCCGATTCCTACCTCACTATCGACAAAGGATCAGCCGGCAAGACGACTGCGATCAATATCCAAACCAAGCCGGGAGCCGATTCATTTTCGCTTCTCGCGCCGGGCAAAGTCACCTCGGTCTCAGTGGATGGAAAGAGGGTCAAGACGAACATCGAAGGACGGCCGGCCCTAGTCACATTCTCTTTGAATACTCCAGCGCTAAGGTTGCCCAACGTTCCGATCCGAAACGTTCGTGCGATGGCGGACGCTGAAGCGCCGCCCGCTTCCGCGTGGAAGCCGATTGAGTCATTGGGAGACACGCTTGCACCTCTCGAAACGCAGGGCGACTATGAGAGCGGTTACACAGTCTACTCCGGGCAATTCTCGACGGAAACTGCCGCTTTCTTGAAGGCCGATTTTTATTTCGAAGATTGGCATTCCGTGCTGATAGACGGAAAGGTAGTTCAGGGACTCACCGGTACAGGTAAAGAAAATATTTCGGCGACGAAGATCCCGGCGGGGACTCACTCGATTGAGGTCATATATGAAAACCAGAGTTGGCCGAACTTTGGTTTCATAGAACAACTTAAAGGTTTGAAGTCGATTGCTTTCTCTGACATGATGGGAATTGAACGTCTGGACAGATGGAAACACGCGCCGCAACCTTCACCCGTGCCGGGCAGTAACCCGACGGAAGCTTCGGATTCCTATGATGACGCGGGATGGAGCGCGGTTACGGTCGGAAGCGGGAACCAGTCTTTCATACAGCCGGATCAGGGATGGTGGTTCAGGTCGCATGTTACTATGAGCGATCAGGCGCTCAGCGAGCACGCCTCGCTGACGTTCGGTGCCGTCGACGACAACGCGCTCGTGTACGTCAACGGAAAGCTCGCCGTCAACCACAAGGGCTACGACACGCCCTTCACAATCCCGCTTGAAGGACTCGCCAGGCCGGGAGACAACGTGATCGGCGTTTACGTCGAGAACCAAGGCGGAGGAGGAGGAATCTGGAAACCCGTGGTCCTAAAATGGGGAAGATCCGTGCCGTTGAAGGTAGAAATGAGAATACATCATTCACTCGACGGAGCTCTTGCCGGGTGGGAAGAGTCTCACTTCAACGACTCAGGCTGGAAAGCGGTCAAGAACTGGAATGAGGTGCGATCGCATGACGGCATAACGTGGTACAGGGGAGATTTCATGCTCCCATCTAAGCCGCGATGGGTCATCCCCTGGAGGCTGCACCTAGTATCGACTGGAGGCGCGCAGATCTGGATCAACGGGAGGCTGCTTGGAAGATACTCCTCGCGTGGGCCGCAGGAGAATTTCTACCTTCCCGACGGCTGGCTTAACATGAATGGGAAGAATTCGATCACGCTCGTTGTGCGGCCTGGGTCAGATGGGAAATCGTCACCCGTTATCAGAGAGGCATACATCGCACCATACGAAGAATACGTTGTGCAGAAACATGAAATCAAGATGGCAGCACAATAGGAGAAAGGGAAATAAGATCTTTTATCGGCGGGTGAAGAACCCATCGGATGTGAGATCCGCGTTGGGAAAACAGGAACACGCGAAGCTCTTTAAGATCGTTAGGTGTCCAGCTTTCGCTCTCATGATGGAACGTCGGCCCTGCGCGGATAAATTCGAGAGAATGAGGTGATATGTGAGTTTTAGATCCTTGATATCAACGTGTTTATGCCTGTCCCTATTGTGGAGGATTGAGGCAACGCATGCACAAACGATAATTGCCGGTGCGAAAAAATTGGTAAGCCAGATGACGCTGAGTGAGAAGATCGAGGAACTTCACGGCATACAGGATTCTACGCACTTGCGTTACGTATTGCCCGTCCAGCGGCTTCACATCCCGGGATTACGGATTGCCAACGGCCCGGCAGGCGTCGGCCCTGCGGACGATATGCCTCAAAAACCGGCCACCGCGTTGCCTGCCCCAATATCTCTCGCGGCGACGTGGGACGTGAATCTGGCATATCGGTATGGGCGGATAATCGGGCGAGAAGCGAGAGACCTTGGCTAC
>JAJYGB010000567.1 GCA_021785235.1 Bacteroidota bacterium | reverse complement strand
CTCGGCGACTGTAATAGAGGAGCGATCCGAACGTCGAAGTTGACTTCTCTCCACGATTAGATTAAAATTGTGCTGCATGGGCATGCGCTTTCCTGAATTTCGTTTAGACATTTCTTGTCCACGCCGGCAAGCTGTGAGTTTACCGGGGCGCAAACTTATGCAGGAGGCTTCGATGTGAACTTCTCGCGCCGGTTTTCCGCGGTATTGTCAATCGATCTTGTAGTGTACGTAGTTTGCATGGTCGGGTTGTGGCAGATTGCAGAGAAGGCCGACCTTCCTTTCTCCGTTTCCAGGCTGGGAAGTGAATCTTTTGTGGTCAAGGGGGTGACCCCTTCAGTCCGCGGGATCGTTGAAAAAGGGGATGTGGTCTTTGCCTTCCGCGGTGAAAGAGTCGGATCTCCGGAGACACTCGAATTCCTTCTCGACGGCATGAGAGTAGGTGACAATCTCCCGATCGAAGTCCGACGAGGAAAGAACCTTCTCGACCTCGATGTTAGCCTGGTACATGCCTACAGCAATTTTTATGTCGGGGTCGCCTGGCTTATAGGCACGCTCTTTTTTGGCACCGGCATTTTGGTCTACTTCAGGAGACGTGACGATACTGCCGCGTTTGTTTACCACTATGGAGCTGTCGCGGTCGCGGTCATGATAATGTCGACGTGGGGGAGCTACTCGATTGAGCCTTTCGGGATAGGTCAGTTCATCAGAATTGTTTTCTCTCTAGCGTATGCGTTTGTGCCGGCACTGTTTCTTCATTTCAGCTTATTGTTCCCGACAAGGAAGAAAACAGTTCTGAGCGGGAATATATGGTTCCTATATTTGGTCGCGGCGCTCCTCTCACTTCTCATGGCTGTTACTTTCATCAAAGCTACAGTGCCATTTTCGATATGGTGGTTTAACTCGTTCATTGCAGTATTCAACTTGACAAGATGGTTCTTTGCGACCTGTGCCCTCCTGTCGATCGCTGTCTTCGTTATGTCTTATCGGAATGCGCGAGAGGAGATGGAGAGGCGGAAGTTGAGATGGATAATTCTTGGGCTCGCGATCAGCTCACTTGGATTCGTCAGCCTCTGGCAGATCCCGCAGCTTCTTACCTCCCGAGGGCTTATCAGCGAGGAGTTTGTCGTGCTGTTGTCGGGGGCGACTCCTGTCGCGTTTACGTTTGCCATCGTTAAGTATCACGTCATGGATATAGATATTCTTTTCAACAGAGGCACAGTGTACGTAGTGCTGCTGATGATCCTGCTATCCATTTACGCGCTTGCCGTAGGACTTGTGGCGGTATTTGTAGGCCGCCTTACGGTTGTGGATTCGATCGCGGCATCAGTGGCCGGTGCTGTTGCGGTAGTTATACTCTTTGAGCCCATTCGAAGAAGAGTCCAGCTTTTTGTTGACAAGAATTTCTTCCGCGTGAAATACGATTTGCGGAAGGCCGAAGAAGAATTTGATTCCGAGCTGCGGAAGTGCGTAACGGTTGACGATGTGGGCACACTCGCGGTAAAAAGCGTGGGATGGGCGATACCGGTCGAAAGGATAGGCTACTTCGTTGTGTCAAAGGTGAACAGAGTGCTGCGCCCCGTCGCGCATCGCGGGTTCGAAGCTCTCGGTCCTAATCCGGACTTTGCCGGACTTGCGAGCCTGCCCGTGGGGTTGTCGAGGCCTACAGCGGCGGAAGGGAAGATTGAACCAGGCGTCGAGTTCGATAAGGGCGATCCGGGTTTGCTTGAAAGGTTGGGGCTCACGCTCGTGTTCGCGGTGCGATCGGAAGAGGGCGGAGTCATGAGCATGCTCGCGCTTGGTCAGAAGAAATCGGGGACCCGTTACAGTTTCGAAGATGTTGATCTCCTTAGCCGCATCGCGCACGGATCAGGCGAGACACAAGAAAGAATAATGTTGCAGGAGCGGCTCGCCTTCGAGCGTGAGGAGAGGGAGAAGCTCGAAGAGTTGAACCGCATGAAGACTTATTTCGTCTCAAGCGTGTCTCACGATCTTAAGACTCCGCTGACGACCATCCGGATGTACACGGAGGCGCTGATGGCTTGGCGAAAGCTCCCGGCATCGCGAGTGCGCGGTTATCTCGCGACCATCGAGGGTGAAGCGAAGAGACTAACGAGGCTGATAAACAACGTCCTTGACGTGGCGAAGATAGAGCGCGCGAAAATAGCATACGAACTTAAGCCCGAAGAGATGGACACGATCGTCAGGGAAGCGGTTGCCGTGATGAACTATGAGGCTCTTAAAGGTGAGTGCCGGGTGCGCTCAAGCCTGTCGCTGAAACACGCGCGAATACTTGCCGACAGGGACGCCGTGATTGAAGCTCTGGGAAATCTAATAGCGAATTCAGTTGAGTACTCAAAAGGAAAATCGAAGATAGATGTGCGGACCTTTTTGGACGACAGCATGTTGGCTGTATCTGTGAGAGACTTTGGTATAGGCATTCCCAGGGATGAAATCGACAGAATCTTCGAGCCGTTTTACAGGGGAAGGAGTGGAAAGTCCGTCCGACCCGGTGGTACCGGGCTCGGGCTTCCCGTCGTGAAAGGGATCATCGAGGCACACAACGGGCGTATCAGAATTGAAAGTGAACCGGGGAAGGGAACGTGCGTTACGCTTTACTTCCCGCGATTGGAGGGGATATGAAAAAGATACTTGTCGTCGAAGACGATGCCGCCATAAGAACTGGGCTGGCCGAGGCGCTTGCGAGGGAACATTACCTGGTGGACACTGCCTCCGACGGAGAGACAGGATCACTCAAAGGGAGCGCGAAAGATGTAGATCTTATTATCCTTGATCTGATGCTCCCGGTCATGAACGGAGAGGAAGTCTGCCGGGCTCTCCGCGAGAAGGGAATTAGCACTCCCATTCTTATCCTTTCCAGTAAAAGGGAAGAAACCAGCAAGGTGCTCGGGCTCGAACTCGGCGCTGACGACTACGTTACAAAACCTTTCAGCCTTCTCGAACTGCAGGCGAGGATCAAGGCCATATTGAGAAGACAAAAAAAGAGCGGCGACAAGATCGACGAGTTCGCGTTCGGCAATGTGAAACTCGATTTTAAAAAACACGAGATGACACGAAGGGGGAAGCAGGTGAAACTGACCGAGAGGGAATTTAAAGTCCTCAAGTATATGATCGAGCACAAAGGTGAAGTCGTGACGCGTGAGATGCTTCTCGACGAAGTGTGGGGGTACGAAAACTTTCCGACAACGAGGACGGTGGACAATTACATCCTATCCATCAGGCATAAAATCGAAGACGCTCCTTCGCGCCCGAAATTCATACTCACTGTTCACACTGCCGGATACAAGTTTACCTGCTGATACTACAAGCTGCCTGGAGATGATTTTTACCGGCTCGTGACCTTTCTGTGACAAGCGACCTGCGGTTGCCTCCTATTTTGACCCTGTAAAAAAATGAAATAATGAG
>JAJYGB010000187.1 GCA_021785235.1 Bacteroidota bacterium | reverse complement strand
TCTCTTTAACGCTCGAGTTGAATTCGAAGCGCGAAAGGACACCGTCGCAGCCCGACGCAAGAGCGTGTGCCCGAAGCGGCGTGTTGACATGCGACATGTAGCCGATGAGCTTGATCGATGAAGTCTCCGGATTCTTCTTGAGCCGCTCGATGAGACTCAGGGAGTCCACGAAATCGTTTTCGAGATCGATCAGTATGAGCTCGCAATCCTTCACGTAATGATCTACCTGCTGCTCGCTTCCGACGAAGGCAACTGACAGTCCGAAATATTCCGCGGTGTTCCGGATCTTGGTCATAAAGATAAGGTCGTTCACAATCGCTGTAATTTTTGCCATCAGCCCAATCCCAGTGTTTTTGCGTTTTCTTGAAGAGCCTTTATTACGAAAGAGATGTGTTCGTCCTCCGGGACCCCAAGTTCGGCCATCCCATTTCTTATGTCATCGCGGTTCACACTGCGGGCAAAAGCCTTGTCCTTCAGCTTCTTCCTGACGGAGGAGACCTCCAATCCTTCCAGTTTCGTGGGGCGGACCAGGGCAATGGCGATTATGAAGCCTGACAACTCGTCGCAGGCAAACAGGCACTTGGCCATTCTCGTCTCTCTTGGAACGTTGGTGTATGGAGCATGCCCCATGATAGCCTGCCGCACAATTTCCGGGTAACCTTTCCCGGTAAGAATTTTGTTGCCCTCGTAGGGGTGTTGGTCGGCGTTAGGATACATCTCGTAATCGAAGTCGTGCAAAAGGCCCGCGAGACCGTACAGGTCTTCATCTTCTCCGAATTTTCTAGCGCAGGCACGCATAACCGCTTCGACAGCCAGCGCGTGTTTCCTCAGGCTGTCCGTCTGGGTGTACTCGTGAAGCAGTGATAGTGCCTCCTCTCTCGCAGGAACTACAGGTACTCTGTCACTCACGCTGAAAATATATTTCTCGGGGGATACAAAATCAATCGTTTATCCCCCCTTCCTGGCAAAGCCGACCCGTGACATGGCACCCCAGGTCTTGACGCCCCTGAAGTAATCCCAGGTTGCTCTAATCCGCCACCAGGCGGTAAGCTGCCGGTAGCCAAAATTCTCAAATATTCCGAAAAGTAGGAGCTTGACC
Organism: Bacteroidota bacterium; assembly: GCA_021785235.1. Next base: position 2,329 of record JAJYGB010000187.1, on the reverse strand, counting down.
AGATCTCCGGGCCTTGGATACCTGTGAAAAGAATACTCTTCAAGAAAGACTGCGCCAACAGAGAGAAAGATTCCGTAGACTATCGCAAGAAGAAGAAAGACGAGAAAGAATGTCACATCTATCCGTCCGAAGGCAAAAGAAAATAACACGAAAACGATTCCCGTTGCTTCGACGATCGGGCCCAGGAACTCGAAGAACACAAAATACGGAATTGCCAGCATTCCGACCGCGCCATATTTCGGATTGAAGAGCATGTCCATTTGTGACTTAAGTGTGTCGATGAGTCCCCGATGCCACCTGTTTCTTTGACGCGCCAGAATTTTAAGGGTCGTCGGCGCTTCAGTCCAACAAACGGGGTCAGGAACGAATTCAATCATGTAATCTCGCTTCTCCCGGCGCATGAACTTGTGCAGGCGCACTACCAATTCCATATCCTCGCCGACGGTGTCAGGATTATACCCACCAACTTCGATGAGTGCGCTCTTCCTGAATAGCCCGAATGCGCCGGAGATGACGAGCAGCGCATTTAAACTGGCCCATCCCATCCGCCCTGACAGGAAGGCCCGCAGGTATTCAACCACCTGGAAGATCGGTATCCAATTCTTTGACAACCTGATTTCACGAACGTGTCCCCTCTCCACGTCGCAGCCGTTGACTATCCGCACTATTCCCCCGACCGCGACCATTTCTCGCGGGTGTTCAAGAAACGGTTTGACCACCTTCAGCAAGGCATCGGCTTCGAGAAGCGAGTCGGCGTCAATATTACACACCAGCGGATATCTTGCCGCGTTGATGCCCGCATTCAAGGCGTCGGCCTTGCCGCCATTCTCCTTGTCGACTACCACGAGCCTGTTGAACGCCGGAAGCGGAGACCTGTACACTCCGCGCACGCCCTTCGTCGGGAGAGTTTCAAGATAGTCGTAAGAGACTCTCTTCATCTTGAAGGACTCGATTAGTTTCGCAAGCGTAGCATCTTTCGATCCGTCGTTTATCACCACCACTTCGAATTTCGCATAGTCGAGCATCATGAGAGACTGCACGCTGTCTATGATATTCGCTTCTTCATTGTACGCCGGCGCCAGGATAGATATGGGGATGGCAAACTCAGATTGAAGGATAACTTCATAGTTGTCATACCGGTTTTTGCGGACATAGTTTAAGATGGCCCGCAGGGCGATGACCAGGAGTATGAGGTAAACCAGATCTATCGCGAAGAAATAGATGAGGATCAGGACATTGTAAGATATCACCGCCGTATTCAGGACGCTTGCCATCAGTAATCTCCGACAACGATAGGCGTCACTGAAGAGAGCTCAATGTCGTCGAGCGCATGCCGGGCCGCTTTGGATGCCTTGAGACTGCCGGTAAGGAATGCTGTCTCGAGCGCGGAACTCCCCTCTGCTCCGCATTTCGACAGCGCCTGCGCGGAAGCCAGCCTCACGTCACTGACGACGTCCTCCAAAAGCGGGAGGAGATTCCCCACCACTTGCGGGGCACCGTAAGCACCAAGCGCTGTGGCCGCCGCGATCCTAACACCCGCATCCCGGTTTGATAGAGACAAATAGCACGGCTTCACCGCCCTTTCGTCTCCGATCCTTCCCAGGGCGAGGAGGGCCTCCCTCGCTTCCGCGGTTTTCCCGGATTCCGCAATAGCGATGAGGGACGGAACCGCTTCTATGCTCTTTAATACGCCGAGAATTCGGATGGCGAAAAGCCTGACGCTTACGTCTGTGTGCCTTAGCAGCGGGAAAACATGCGGTCCCGATTCGTTTTTATGTTCAGATATGATCCTGGCGATACTTATTGAACTCCACGGGGTCATTTCCCGGAGCATACCGGCCAGAACAGGCAAGGAACTGATTCCCTCGAGCTCTATCGTCGATTCGAAGGCCAACAGCCTTACCTCGTCGTTTCGGTCCGAAAGGAGCTTCGAGATCACTTTTGCCGCTCTGGCCGCCCGCATTATCCGGAGCTCCCTGATCGCATCGGCCCTCTTCCACCAACGGCGGTCGCCCAACTCCTCGATGGCATCCTCGACAAAACCGAGCTCATCGTACAGGCGCACAAGGAAATCCCGGTTCTCTCCCATGATTTCCTGAGCCGTGTTAATCATGACTTTACGTGCCGTCTCCCTCTTCTTCCTCCGGCTGAACCGGCCGATTTTCTTGCTCCGTTTCATCATGGATATGAAGCTTGCCCTGACCGCGTCGATTGACCCCTTGTCATAGAAGGCAAGGATATAAGAGAGTCTTTCAGTGAAGAACTCGACAAGGCGTAGATTGGATCCTGTCGCACGCCAGGCAATAACTTTCCTGATGATCAGAATTGC
>JAJYGB010000641.1 GCA_021785235.1 Bacteroidota bacterium | reverse complement strand
CTCGACGTTATAAGCGGGATAGACTCGACAGTCGCGGTGACATCCCTGAGCGCGTAGAGTTTACGGTCGGCGGGAACGAGGTCGTCCGACTGGGCGCTCATCACCAGCCCTACCTCGGAAAGTATCTTCCTGTATTCTTCTATGGACATCCTGGTCCTGAACCCGGGAATTGACTCCAATTTGTCGACCGTGCCTCCCGTGTGCCCAAGGCCTTTGCCCGAGACCATCGGCACTTTCACTCCGCACGCCGCGGCCAGGGGGGCGAGAATCAGCGAGATCTTGTCCCCGACACCGCCGGTCGAGTGCTTATCGGCTTTGCAGCCCGGGACACCGGAGAGATCGACAACCACTCCGGTCGACATCATCGCCTCCGTGAGATGGACCAGCTCCTCATCCGTCATCCCCGAGAAGAAGACCGCCATCAGAAGCGACGAGACCTGATAATCCGGTATGAGTCCCGACGTATATCCTCTCACGAAGAAACCGATTTCCTCCTTCGAAAGAGAGTTCCCGTCCCGTTTTCTGCGGATTATTTCATAAGGAGTGAGCATCAGCGGTTCAGGAGTTTCTCAAGGAAGAAAAGGCCGACGATCGTTTTCGCGTCGACTATTTCGTTTCTCCTGACCATCTCAAATGCTTCAGAAGCGGGGAAGTACTTCAGCGAGAGACCAAGCTCCCCCTCTTCAAGCCGCTGCTTGCCGTCACGCAAGTCACGCGCAACGAATATGTGGAGCTTTTCGGTGCAGAATCCGGGAGTGGTGTATATCGCAGTCAGCTTCTCCAGCCTGCCTGCATCGTAACCGGTTTCCTCCTTCAGTTCCCGGCGCGCGCACTCCTCAGGTGGCTCGTTGGGTTCGAGCTTACCCGCCGGCAGTTCATACAGATACTCTTTAAGCGGATAACGGTACTGGTAAACGAAAACGACCCTTCCGTCGTCGAGAACCGGGAGAACGACCGCGCCACCCGGGTGCTCGGCGACTTCGCGGACCGATCTGTTTCCGGAATTGTATTCCACCTCGTCGACAATTGTGTTAAACACTACCCCCCTGTAGATAACCTTGTGATCAATAAGCTTGAGCGCCATTCGATTCCCCGTTCAGGATTTTGCCGGATCGGCGACTTTGCGGCTTCCCGGCTTCACGATTGGTATATGGTCCATGCAGAGCGGACAGGCGTCGGGTTGATAAACCGGCACTTCCATTTTAAGGAGGGAGAAAAACTTCGCGCCGAAGTTCACCTGCTCCCTGCTCCGGTCGACTATCGAGGCAACTCCGACTACTATTCCGCCGCGTGACCTAACGAGGTCGACAACTTCCTGTACGCTTCCGCCGGTCGTGACGACATCCTCGCACACCAGAACGCGCTCGTCCGCCTTCACTTCGAAGCCTCGGCGGAGTGACATGTTTTTGTCCTCCCTTTCCGCGAATATCCCGCGCACGCCCAATTGCCGTGCTACTTCCTGTCCGACCATGATCCCGCCGATTGCCGGGGCAACGACAAGTCCAACCTGTTGGTCCCGGAAATTCCCGGCAATTTCGCCGCAGAGCATTTCGTTGTACTGCGGAAACTGCAGGACCTTCGCGCACTGGAAATACTCAGAGCTGTGAAGCCCGCTGGTCAAGCGGAAATGACCGTGCTGAAGTGCTTCAGTCAATCGGAAGAGTTCCAGTATCTTTTCTTTTTCCATCAGTCTCTAGTCTTCTATAAGTGCCTGATTACTGTTCACGTTACAAATATTCCCGACTTTGGCTACGCGGTTATGAACTTCTCGATCTTTTCCGCGAGATCGAAATCCTTTGCCGTCAGGCCCTCTTCGCTGTGGGTCGTAAGGACTATCTTCACACGATTGTACTCGATCGTTATATCCGGATGATGCTGGACCCTTTCGGCTTCAAGGGCAATCTTCACGACAAATGCCATCGCCTCCGGGAAGTCCTTTAGTTTGAAGTCCTTCTTGATGGAATCTTCAACTAGAAGCCAATCCGATAGTTTAGACAGCCGCGCATCTATTTCCTGTTTCTTCAGTTTCATTTCCTGCTCTCCTCAAAATTTTGCAAGGGCGCATTCGGCCTCAGCCGAAAAGCTCCATCTCGACGAGCTCAGACACGATGTGCCCTATTGTAATGTGTCCTTCCTGGATCCTCTGTGTATTGTCGGAGGGAACTACTATCGGGAGGTCGCAGCGGGATTTGACTTTTCCGCCGTCCCTTCCGAGGAGTCCAATTACCGTCATCCCATTTTCATGCGCCTTGTCGACGGCCCGGATGATGTTTTCGGAATTGCCGCTTGTGGAAAGGCATACAAGCACGTCGCCTTTCCGTCCCAGCGCCTCGACAAGCCGGGCGAAGGTGTTCTCGAAACCGATGTCGTTCCCGCCGGCGGTCAGAGCCGACGTGTCGGTAGTCAGGGCGATTGCCGGGAGTCCCTTTCTCTTTATCTCATGGCTTAGCTGGATAGAAAACTCGGTTGCGATATGCTGCGAATCAGCCGCGCTACCGCCGTTTCCGCAAAGAAGTATCTTGTTATCTTTCTTCAGCGCGTCCCTGACGATTGTCACGGCGCGGGAGATATCTTCAAAACATGAATTGAGTATTGCTTTCTTTGTAGCAGCGCTTTCTTCAAGCGATTCCCTTATGAACTTCGAACGATCTACCACTATACTGTTACTCCCTCTGTTTGTCTGAAGTGAACGGCTTTCGCGAATTCCTCCAGCTTATTTGAGTTGCCATTATTTTCAAAGAAGTTTCCTGTAACGATAAACGAGGCGCCTGCCGTGGCCAGCTCATGAGCTTTCTCCGGGTTCCTGATTCCACCACCGACAACTACCGGCAAGTCCACCGAACGCGAAACCATTTGCACCATATCTTTCGGCACGCATTCGAGCGCGCCGCTCCCCGCTTCCAGATAGACCATCTTCATGCCGAACATCTCGGCCGCCATAGCAAAAGCCCCCGCGATTTCAGGTTTGTCCCGCGGAATTGGAAAGCTGTCGGACATGAAATGCGCGGATGTAAGTTTCCCCGACTCCACGAGCAAATATGCCGTCGAAATGGTTTCAAGTTTGTGTTGCCTGATCAAAGGGGCAGCGTGAACGTGGTTGCCGACAATAAGGTCGGTGTTCCGCGAAGCGAGAACAGTCAGAAATAAAATCGCGTCGGCCTGTGCGGATATCTGGAAAAGGCTCCCTGGGAAAATCACCACAGGAACCTTGGCGTGCTTTTTTATTTCACCGAGAGACTTATCAAATACGTCGCGCATCATGAGGCTGCTGCCGACCAGAAAAGCATCGACTCCCGATTCCTGTGCGTGCCTGACAACGTCCCGAAGATTCTCAGCTGCGAGCTTGTCAGGGTCGAGAAGCAACAGGAATCCTGCGCCCTTCCGTTTGCGGACATCAAGAAGGTAGTCGAAAGTCTTCATTTGCCTCCT
>JAJYGB010000502.1 GCA_021785235.1 Bacteroidota bacterium | reverse complement strand
ATCTGAAGTAGCTAAGCGCCGTGGAGAACGCGGGCACCCAGATCCCGTTCATCACCGCCGCCGAGACAACCCTCCGCCATCCATCCTGCGATTGCTCGATCTTATCACTGAAGAAGGGATCGAGGAGAAGGTTGCTGAGATTAGGATTCTTGTCGAAAGCTTCCTTTATCTTGCCGAGGAATATGCTCCGGATGATGCAGCCGCCTCTCCAGAGAAGGGCAATACCGCCGTAGTTGAGGTTCCATTTGTATTCCGCCGCCGCAGCCCGAAGAAGCGTGAATCCCTGAGCGTAGGAAACAATCTTCGACGCGTATAACGCTTTCTCAAGATCTTTGAGGAACGCTTTCTTGTCTCCTTTGAAAGACGGCTCAGGTCCCCGGAGAACTTTCGACGCCTCGACCCTCTGTTCCTTCATAGCCGAAAGGCTCCTACCGTACACAGCCTCGCTTATCAGCGTCAGGGGAATCCCGAGATCCAGCGAAGTCTCGCTCGTCCATTTGCCTGTTCCCTTCTGGCCCGCCGTGTCGAGAATCTTGTCGACAAGAGGCTTGCCGTCGGCATCCTTGAACGCGAGTATGTCTCGCGTGATTTCTATGAGATAGCTGTTGAGATCGCCGGTGTTCCACTCTTTGAAAACTTCGTGAATCTCCACGGCGTTCATGCCCAGAAGGTCCTTCATTATCTGGTAAGCTTCCGTGATGAGCTGCATGTCTCCGTACTCGATGCCGTTGTGTACCATCTTGACGAAATGTCCGGCTCCGTCGCTGCCGACCCAGTCACAGCACGGAGTGCCATCCTCGACTTTCGCCGCTATCGACTGAAGGATCGGCTTAACGTGCGGCCAGGCGCCAGGCGAGCCGCCGGGCATTATTGAGGGCCCCAACAACGCGCCCTCTTCGCCGCCGGACACGCCCGTCCCTATGTATTGCAGACCTTTGCTCTCAAGGTACTTCGTCCTGCGGATCGTGTCGGGGTAATGCGAGTTCCCACCGTCGATTATTATATCACCCTTCTCAAGGTGAGGGATGAGGAGCTCGATGAACTCGTCCACCGGCTTTCCGGCTTTGACCATCAGCATAATTTTTCGCGGAGTCTTCAGCGAAGAGACGAGCTCTTCAATGCTGTGAGCGCCGATAATACTTTTCCCCTTGGCCCTGCCTCCCATAAAATGATCAACCTTCTCCACCGTACGATTGAACACGGCGACCGTGAAGCCCCTGCTCTCGATGTTCAGCACAAGATTTTCACCCATTACCGCGAGCCCGATCAAGCCGATATCTGCTTTCTGTGACATACTGGATTCCCTTTTGAGTTAAGAGTTAAAAGCCCGTTTTCCTATTGACAGAATAACAATCATTGCAATCTATTATCTATTTGAAACGATCTTTGTGTGCCCATAATCCGAGGGCAGGATTCGAAATATAAAACACTTCCTCTCCAGTCGTCATCGTGTTCACGCCGTCTTTCATCTTCTTCGGGTCATACAGTTTAGTCATCGTATCGAGGTCGTTGAATTTAAAATTCACACTCTCAACCTCTTCCTTCGTCAGGTGACCGGGGCAGTAAGTTATCGAGAATTTTCCCTCTGAGGAACCATGTATCAGGTGTGCCGCCGCGCTCAGGTTAGATTTAAGATCTTCGTTCTTATTAACAAGATCGAGCACCTTTGGCGTGCCGACGTAACCGTACTTGCGGATGAGCTCGTCAATTTTCTTATCCTCGCCGAAAGTATTAAGACCCGGCGCCAACACAATCAGCTCTCCGCCGTCCGCGATCGCCATGCGCGTACGATAGACCGACTTGTTGCCAAGCCATGTGGATTTGAATTCCGTCGGATCGAGATAAACGACAACCTTCTTCAGAGGTTTTTCGACCATGAAGAAATTCACTTTAAGCGAAAGCTCCGCGGCCATGTTGAAACATTCGAGGTCGTCGCCGACGAAGAGTCCTCTGACAACGTTATTGTTCTTTTCATCCTTGTCGATGACGGTCAAGACATAGACAATCGGGAGATGCTTCGCGAAATGATCGGAGCCGTAATTCAGGACCCTCTTTACGGGAGTGTCCGCGCGTCCCATTATCTTCTCCATTCCGTACGCCGCGCCGAGGAAATGCGATTTGTTGATCCCTTCCTTCCCGCCAGTACCGATGAAAACGTTCTTGTTATGATTGGCCATGCCGATTACTTCGTGGGGAACGACCTGACCAATTGAGAGTATGAGGTCGTGCCCCCCCTGCGCGACGAGCTTGTCAACCTGTATTGGTATCGGATAATCCACAACACCGCCGGAAATTTCACGGACATAATCGGGAGGCACCTCGCCGAGGGTCACGAAGCCGTTCCTCCAATCATGTACTCGGAAAAGACTCTTTGGAGTTTTTCCATACATCATTCCGATTTCGCTCTCGGTCATTGGAACGTGAGTACCCGTGGACGGCACTATGTCCGTGAGGTTTTCGCCAAAATATGACCACGCGAGTTCGGTGAGAACACCCGACTGAGAATGGAGCCTGGTGATGTCGGGTGGAATAGCAACCACTTTCTTGCGAGCCCCCAATTTGCCAAGGGCTTCGTATAATCCATTCTTCAGATCTTCGGGCTTAAGATTGGCATTCGTGGAACCTCTAGCATAGTACAGCATATTCTGACCTTCTGAATGACTTTTTCACAAATCGGTATTCACGGAAAGCGTAACTAACATCGATTTAAAGCTGCTCGTCGAACAAGCTGTGAGACCGAGCGAAGAAGCCGCTACTCTTGAGGGCCTCCACACCGCAAGAAACGCTCGAAAACAAACCATTCTTACAATAGTTATCGATGACTTTATCGGTTACCAAGTTGACGATTTCCTCTAAAATAGTCAAGCGGTTTTACGCCGGATATTGAATTAAATCCTCTCATGACTTTATATTGTAAAAAAGGATTTCGCGAAATGGCAAGAGCAGTAAAAAGCAGAAGGACAGAACGGCACAGGAAATCTAAAATCCAGGCTGAGATGCCGTTCAACCGGACAAACTATATGATAGTTATCGCCGGCGCAGCCTTGATAATTGCCACGTACGTTCTCCTTGCCACGAACGACTCCGTCTACGGCTTCATACCGCTCGATCTCGTTCCGGTTCTTCTCTTCATCGGTTACCTGGTGATCATTCCCATAGGGATCATGTACAGGGGAAAGAAGAAGGCGGGCGAGACTTCCAAAACTCCGACTGAGCCGGCAAAGTAGTTCAGGGCCCCTACTCGAGTTCTCTCCTTCATAAGAATCGCTTCTCATTTTATAGACAGCAGCGAATCGTAATTCGCGGCTATTGTCTTTTCAATATCTCTCTCCGTATGCGCGGCGGAAATGAAAGCCGCTTCGAACTGCGACGGCGGGAGATAAACTCCACGTTTCAGCATTTCGCCATAGTACGCGGCAAACTTTGCCGTGTC
>JAJYGB010000419.1 GCA_021785235.1 Bacteroidota bacterium | reverse complement strand
GAACAAAGAGTTCCCCGACGCTTTCATGGTCTCCGAATGGTCATATCCCGCCGCGGCCCTTGACGGATGTTTCCACGCGGATTTTTTCCATTGGTTTGAAGGTTATAACGATCTCTTCCAGAAGGAGAGCTGGAGAATACTCAACGGTTATTCGGAGGGTCACAGTTACTTCGACAAAGAGGGAAAAGGCGACATCACTTTTTTCCTGAGTAAGTTCTTGGAACAGTACGACCTCACGAAGGGAGAGGGATATATTTCGCTCCCGCTCGGGAATCACGACAACGCGAGGCTGGGCAACAAACGCAGCGACGATGATCTGGAAATCATATATGCGTTCGGACTGACGATGCCCGGGGTGACTTTCATTTATTACGGCAACGAGATCGGCATGCGACAGTTGCCTGAGAATTGGCCCCAGGTGGAGGGTGCTTACCGTCCCCGGAATGGTGCGCGCACCCCGATGCAGTGGAAGAAGGGAAAGAACCTCGGTTTCTCGACCGCATCGGCCGCGGAGTTGTATCTTCCGGTAGACCCGTCACAAGACGCCCCGAATGTCGAAGCCCAGGAAAAGAATCCCGATTCATTGCTCAACAGAACCCGGAGGCTCATTCAGCTGAAGCGCTCCGAGCCAGCATTGGCCGCTTACGCCGAATTTGTTCCTCTGTACGCAAAAAAGAACGCTTACCCCTTCATCTACGCGAGGGCTCTCGGCAAGGATGTCGTGCTTGTTATACTGAACCCGGCCGAGAAGGAAGCGAGCGCTGAGTTTTCCGTAAACGTTCCGGTCTCGAAGAGAATACTATTGGCCGGTAAGGAGATGAAGATCGCGGAAACGGAAGGCAGAGTTTCCGTCAATGTACCCGGTCGGACATACGCGATATACAAATTGGCATAGCGGCAAAGCTGTTCGAAGATTGATTGCTTTTTGACTGCACAGAACCCGGGATGCAGGGAAAGGCAGGGCCGGATGCCCGCACGGCGACGTACTGAGGCTCGGGGGAGACTATCCGCCGGTATGCAATGCAGGTTCCTCCCTGAAGACGTTTCGTTTTCAACTGTCATATGAGGAGTAACATATGGAATTCAACGGTTACCACATTGTGAAGAAAGCTCTTTCTCTTTGCGGTGTAATTTTGCTTCTGGTTGCTCAGTCTGTAACGGCGGCGGCGACGGGAACCATCAAAGGGAAGGTCTTCGATAGGGAAACGAAGGATGCTTTGCCCGGTGCAAGTGTCCTTGTAAAAGGCACCAGCATAGGCGCTTCGTCCGATCTGAACGGAACTTTCACCGTATACAATGTCCCGTCAGGTCAGCAAACTCTGGTCATTTCGTACGTAGGGTATGTTTCCCTCACTGTAAATGTAGACGTGCCGGACGGACAGACGCTGGAAAAAGACTTTGAACTTGAACCTACCACCGTACAGGGCAAGGCCGTTGTGGTAACGGCTCAGGCACAGGGGCAGATGCAGGCCATTAACCAGCAGCTGTCTTCCAATACAATTGTGAACGTCGTATCGGCAGCGAAGATTCAGGAGCTGCCGGACTTCAATGCGGCTGAAGCGGTGGGCCGCCTTCCAGGGGTTTCGACGCTTCGGAGCTCGGGCGAAGCAAACCAGGTCGTGATCAGAGGAATTGCCCCGCAGTACAATCTTGTCTCGATCGACGGGATCGATCTCGGCGCTACCAACAGGTACAACAGGGGAGTCGATCTCACGATGATAACCCCCTACATGCTCCAGTCGATCGATGTATACAAAGCCCTTACGCCCGATATGAACGGAGATGCGATCGGCGGTACCGTGAACATGCAGCTGCGTGAGGCGCCATCCGGACTCCACACCGACCTTATGTATCAGTCCGGCTATACGGCAAAGGACAACAAGTACGGTAACTATAAAGCGGTTGCCTCCGTGAGCGACAGGTTTTTCGACGACAATTTCGGCGTGTACCTTCTTGCAAATGCCGAAAGCTATGACAGGAGCGCCGACAATTTTAACGCTTCGTATCGTATTGCACGCGATCCGACGGGGACACAAAAATATGCCGACGTCGCCGTTGCCAATATGACACTCGACCGGCATCTGGAAACGAGGGGACGTTACGGCGCGAATATTATATTAGACTACAAGCTTCCGAACGGTTCCATCTCTTCGATCAACATGTTGAGCCGTTTAAATTCCAAATACCAGGACTACCAGACCAGCTTCGACTATATCGGACGGAACCTCAACTGGAATTACACCAGGGGCGATGCGAACACCGACCTCGCGGTCAACGCATTACAGGCTAAGTATGACTTTGGAGCCATGTCGCTGGATTTGACGGCTGCGAATTCCTACACGAGGAACAACAACCCATGGATACCCACCTACAACTTCTCCGAGGGACTCGGTATCGCTTCAACTGCACCCAACAACACGCCCCCCGAACAGCTTGTCGCCCTGACGCGATACGATTCCAATCAGGTGGCTTTCAACCAGATAACGACAAGCAGCGCCGACTACAAGGAGAACGATCAATCGTATAAGGTAAATTTCAAGATACCTTTCACTTTCGGATCTTCCGTCTCCGGCTATTTCAAATTTGGCGGCGACTACAGGCACAACTACCGGACAAACGACGAGAACGCTCCGTATTCTCATATAGACGGTCCCGCGCTGGGCGGAGTCAGGGACTCGTTGATCAACCTCTATCATCTCGTCTGGAGCAACCAAATCCTTCACTTCTACGGATGGAACTTCTCAGACTACAACCAGGCCTTGAGGACTAATTTCCTGAACGACAAGTTCGGAGACTTGATCTGGGTGCCGCGGACTCCGGTCCTCGACCAGATAACGAACTTCATCGTAACGCACAAAGCCCTCATCCTGGGTCAGAACAGAGGATGGTATGAGAGCGCGTTTACGAATCAACCGAACGACTACCATTTCATCGAGAGATATTACGCGGGGTACGGGATGACCGAAATTGACCTTGGACCTCAGCTGATGATTGTCGGAGGGGCGCGCTACGAGATGGACGCTGCACAGTTCAGCGCATACCGCATCAAAGATTCGGGGAACCCGTTTAACCAGACGTCCACGTCATACACCGCTTATCCGAAGAACCACTATTGGCTCCCGATGGTCCAGGCGAAATACGATGTGGCCAGCTGGGGTGACATCAGGTATTCTTACACGCAGACACTCGCCAGACCGGACTTCAATTCCCTCGACCCGGGCTGGACCATAGATCAGCCGGGCCAGGGGGTCAACACCGGCAACCCAAATCTGAAGCCCGCTGAGTCTTTCAACCACGACCTGATGTTCACAATCCACAGCAACGATATAGGATTAATTTCGATCGGAGCATTTTACAAGACGATTAAAGATTTCTCATACTTCACATCTTACTGGCTCCTGCAGAACAGGACGCTTCCCGGTTACGACACGCTGGCGC
>JAJYGB010000656.1 GCA_021785235.1 Bacteroidota bacterium | reverse complement strand
ATGGAGGCCGCGGATACACTTTACGGTGTCACGATGGAAGAGCAGGGTGTATCAAAGGTCGTGGCGGTAAGATTTGTCGACGATTGGGTGATGAACCAGTGACCGGTTTAATACCAAAGGTATTTGTGGATTTTGACGGGACCATCACAAAAGTGGACGTGGGCAACTCTTTCTTCCGCAAATTTGGCAACGAAGCGGAGTCGTTGAAGGCTGTCGCGAGATGGAAGAGCGGAGAACTCTCCGGGAGCGGCCTGTTGCTCGAGGAGGCGGAATTCGTCGATGTCAGCGAGAAGAAAGCCCGCGACTTCTGTAGATCTTGCGAGATGGATGAGTCATTCAAGAGGTTTTATTCCTTCTGTTTCGAGAAGGGAATCGAGGTTACGATACTCAGTGACGGGCTCGATTTCTATATAACCGAAATTTTGGAGGCGAATGGGCTATCCGGCATACCGTTCTATTCCAACCGCGCCAGTTTTGACAGCCGTAAGATCTCCATCGAGCTCCCTTACGAGTCGGACTGCACGAAATGTGCAAACTGCAAGGGACATCAGATATTAATGAGAACCGGTCCCGAGGACGTCGTCGTCTACGTCGGCAATGGACTCTCCGACCGGTGCGCCGTGCAGTACGCGGACATGGTCTTTGCAAAGGACGACCTGCTGAAATACTGTGAAGAGAATAACATCACCTATTATCCGTTCGCATCGTTCGACGACGTGCTGGCAAAATTCAGCAAAGTAGCCGCGAGCGGGAATTTTCGGAAGCGTCATCGCGCGGAATTGAAGCGAAGAGAGGCTTATTTAGCAGAGTGACTGATACAGCTTCAAATAGAAATCCCGTGGAGTCTGCGGACTGGAGAAAACTCTTGTTCAAATACCGCAGCTACACTCCAATCCCGTTCCTGCTGGTGATGCTCGTGTTTGCCAGGCCTACCGTGGCGTCGCTGATCATCGGATTTCTCCTGGCGCTGTTGGGAGAGTCAATACGCTTCTGGGGTGTGTCGTACGCCGGGAGCGAGACGCGGACCACCGGCGCTGTCGGGGGGACGCAGCTTGTGACGAGCGGGCCATATTCTCACGTGAGGAACCCGCTATATCTCGGGAACATTCTCCTCTACGTCGGCATCGGAATTATGTCGAACGCACTCATGCCGTATTTGCCGCTGGTGGCACTGGCTTACTTCATATTCCAGTATACAGGAATTATCAGTATCGAAGAAGAATATCTGGCACGGACTTTCTCTAACTGGGAGGAATACCGGACTCATGTCGGAAAATTCTTACCCACGATCAGGGCGTTCAAGGGAGGCAGCAAGCTTGAGCCCGATTTCCGGAGGGCGCTCCGCTCGGAAAGGTCATCGCTGATTGCGCTGAGCTCTATATCGCTGATCCTGATCGTGATATATGTATTCAGGGGCGCGGCATGACAAAGACCGTTCTGATAGTGGCAGGTGAGGCCTCCGGCGACAAACATGCCGCCCAACTTGTGGAATCTCTGAAGAAGAAAGAAGATTTGAGGATCATCGGAATCGGAGGCGACATGATGAAAGGCGCCGGCGTCGAACTACTTCATCATGTAAAGGAAATGTCGGTGATGGGATTTTCGGAGATAATCTCCAAGCTCCCGTTCTTCCGAAGAGTAAGGCTGGATCTTCTTGACTTCGTACGAAAAGAAAAACCGGCGGCGGTTATTCTTGTAGACTATCCCGGCTTCAACCTGCGCTTCGCCGAACTGGCCAGGAAGAACGGGATGGAAGTGATTTATTTCATCAGCCCCCAAATCTGGGCATGGGGAAAGAAACGAATCAAGAAGATCAGGCGGACCGTCGACCTGATGCTCACGATATTCAAATTTGAAGAAGAGATGTACAGGCAGGAGGGGATCGACGCTCATTTTGTCGGTCATCCGCTGCTGGATGAAATGCGCTATTACGACGGAACCGAAATCCAGAGTTTCCGTGACTCCCATTCGGCTAAGGGCGGTGCAAGGATGCTTGCACTTCTTCCGGGAAGCAGGCTGCAGGAGGTTAACCGTATCTTGCCGACGATGCTTGAATCTGTCAAGCTACTGAAGCAGAGCTTGTTGTCTTCAGGTGCGGAGCTTAATGTGGTCATTGGCTGTGCTCCGGGGATTGATGATGATGTGTACGAAAAGATCGTGAAGGATTCCGGTGTCAGCGTCCACCTCAGCCACGATACGGATTTGCTGATGAGCTCATCGGACGCCGGAATGATTAAGAGCGGGACTTCCACTCTTGAAGCCGCCCTGCACGATTTACCGATGGTGGTCGTTTATAAGACGAGCTGGCTCAACTATATCATCGGCCGCATGCTCGTAAAGGTGGAGTCGATCTCACTGGTCAACATCGTGGCGCGGAAGAAGATTGTCGAAGAACTTGTCCAGGATGATTTTACCCCTTTGAGGGCTGCAGAGGTATTGAAGGATATCTTCACGAGGAAAGATGTGGTGGATAAGATCAGGCGCAGCTATGCCGACCTCAGGGTTGTGCTCGGTGGAAAAGGTGCGTCCGACCGGGCAGCGGAGCTTATTCTGAAGGCGATATGAAGCGATGAGTGGAGGCATAAGAAACATATTGCTCCCTTTTAGCGCCCTGTACGGCGGCGGAGTTGCCGTTCGTAACTTCGGCTATGACAGCGGGTTGTTGAGTGTGAAAAAATTACCCGTGCCGGTCATATCGGTCGGAAATATATCGGTAGGTGGATCGGGAAAAACCCCGTTCGTTATGCTTCTCGTTGAAAAGTTGCTGGCTTCCGGTAAGAAGCCTGCCGTTCTTTCAAGGGGTTACAAGCGGCTGACCGACGAGCTGGTCTTTGCCTGCCCGGACCGCGGGGCTGAAGCGGATATCCGCATGCTTGGAGACGAGCCGGCGCTAATATCCATGAATTTTCCCGCGGTCCCTGTCGCGGTTTTTGCGGACCGGCACCGGGCCGGACTTGCAGTACTTGAAAAATTTGGCGCCGATGTATTTGTCCTCGACGACGGCCTGCAGAACAGAGAACTTCACCGTGACCTCGACTTTGTATTAATGAAACAGTCACTATATGATCTGGAAGACCATTACCTGCCGGCTGGAAACCTCAGAGATTCGAAGCGGCGTATCAGGCAGGCGGACTTGATCGTCTTGACTGCACATTCAGTTTTCCCGGCCGAGGGAGACTACTCGGAACGGCTCAGTAAGTACTCAGGGGCTCCTGTTGCCGGAGTGAGTTACACCGTCGCTGATCTCCTCGATCATGCCGGCGTGCATCATTCATTTGGAATGCTGCATAACAAGGAAGTGGTCGCCTTCTGCGGCATCGCGAACCCGCAGCAGTTCTTCGAAGGCGCGGGTTTGCTGGGCGGCAATGTCGTCGCACGCAAGAGCTTTCGTGATCATCACTGGTACGACGAGTATGACATCGACGAAATCTTCGAAGG
>JAJYGB010000407.1 GCA_021785235.1 Bacteroidota bacterium | reverse complement strand
AGAGCTTTGCGCTGCTGATCCAGAATTTCGGATTGAGCTTCCTGTTGTTCGGCTTCTTCGCGATGGGTGAAGAAGTGATATTCCGCGGTTATCCGTTCCAGGTGCTGATCGAGGGGACGGGCGCGGTGGCCGCAACAATCCTGATGTCGCTCGTCTTCGGCGTAATACACGTGATGAACCCGGACGCGAATTTCTTCTCGACCGTGAACACGATGCTCGCAGGTGTTTGGCTCAGCCTCGCGTATTTGAAAACCAGGACTCTCTACTTCCCGTTCGGAATGCACTTCGGGTGGAACCTCGTGCAGAGCTTTTTCCTTTCACTGCCTGTCAGCGGGCTGATGACCAGCCGGACGATATTCATTCCCCACGACTTTGGTCCGGGGTGGCTTACAGGCGGGAGGTACGGGCCGGAAGCCGGCGTCGGCACGACCGTCGTGATGGTTGCCGCCATCGTCTACTTCCTTGTGGATAAAAGGATCAAACCCGCTTACGATTATGCCGCATCGAAAGAACGGAAGAGCACGGTCGGGCCGACCTCTGCAGCGTGATCGAAGCCTGTTGAGAATGTATTAGAGTTGTCGGGGCGGTCGGGGGTCCTGGACTATTTCGACCGCTTCATGACGAGGAGAGTCATGTCGTCGAACTGGGGTGTGTCGGATACATGAGTCCTCACCTCCGCCAGGAGCGAGGCAGCTATTTCTTCCGCGGTATTGTTCAAATGATGCTTGATTGTATCCTCAATCCTTTGGGCGCCGAACCTCACGCCGCTTGAATTCACGGCATCCTGTATCCCGTCAGAGAAAATTGCGAGGACATCGCCCTTTTTGAATTCGAGTTTGTCCTCTTCGAACGGGAAGTGGTCGACGACGCCGAGGGGGATACCGCCGGTCTTCAGTTTCGCAGCACCTTTCCATTTGCGGAAAAAGAAAGGGTCTTCGTGTCCGGCATTCGTGTAATGGAAGACATGCGTTTCCAGGTCGAGGACTCCGTAAAACAGGGTCACGAATTTATCCGGTGCAGTCGAGACTACGAGGAGATCATTGGACTGCCGCACGCAGTCTCTGGCCGACGGATAGAGCCTCGCGTACGCCCTGAACGTTGCCTGGACATTTGCCATCAGGAGCGCGGCCGGCATTCCTTTGCCGGAGACATCCCCGAGAGAGAGCGCCATTCGCCCGTTTTCAAGCATGATGAAATCGTACAGATCTCCCGCCACCGACTTTGCAGGGATCGACCTGGCGGAGAACTCGTATCCTTCGATGACGGGGAGTTCTTTGGGAAGCAGCCCGATCTGAACGGTGTGCGCGGCCGAAAGCTCCTTTTCGAGCGCTATTTTTCTGCGTTCTTCATCATAAAGCCTTGCCTTCTCGAGTGCGAGCGCGGCATGGACGGAGAGCGCGTTGATCGAATTCTCGTCGTCTGCGGTGAAAACTCCATCGCGCTTGTTGAGGAGCTGGAAGACGCCGACGATTTTGCCGTCCTTGTTTTTCATCGGCATGCAAAGGATAGTCTTGGTGTGGTAGCCGGTCTTCTTGTCGACCTCCGGATTGAAACGCGCGTCGAGGTACGCGTCGGGTATGTTCAGCGTGTAGCCCGTCGCGGCGACGTATCCGGAAATGCCTTTCCCGATCGGGAGCCTTATGGTAATCGGCTCCAAAGCCTCGAGCACTTTGGACCACAATTCACCCTTCTTCTCGTCGACGAGGTAGACCGTTCCGCTGTCTGCATCGACTATTTTGACCGCGATATCCAGTATGACCTTGAGGAGCTCGTCGAGATTGAGGGCAGAGTTGATCATCTTGGACGCATCGATGATCCGTTCCAACCTCCGGATGTCTATGAGCAGATGCCTCGTAGTGTGCTCGAGCTCCTGGATGAAGTGGTTGTTCTGGGACCTTAACCTGATAGACGTGACGAGCAAGAGACGGAGGGCGAAAGGATGACTTTCCTGAAGAAGTCTGTCAAAGTCGCGTTTGCCGAGGACATAAGTGGTCGTGTCGTCCACGGCAGCAACTCTCCCCGATCGCGGCCGCCCGTCGATCAGGGAAATCTCGCCGTAGAAATCCCCGGGATGTAGAAGGGCGAGCCTGAATTCGTCTCCGAATTTCGTTCGCCTCGTTACCTTGACGCGTCCTTCGAGTATCAGGTGAATACCGGTTTCGTCGCTTTCATCTTCCATGATGACTTCTCCGGCGAGATAGTGGTGTTCCCGGAGGTGCGGCAGAATGGATTTGAAATGCTCCTCAGATACATCTTCAAGAAGAATGTTCAGGCGAAGACGTTCTTGAACCGATGGTGTCATATTAGTTTTTGAAAAGACCTCGGGCAATTATGCAAAGCTGTATACAATTTAATTCCGGAATTCGGTCTATTGTAAGTGCTTCCCGTCACATGACTCTTGCCGTTGAAAATAACTATATCATTCAATAAAGGAAACAATGAAGCCCCCAATTTTCGCTGAAATTGTCGATTGAGCGGAGGTACATGAGGGCTGTTGCTCAGCCAATTCTTGTCCAGGCGTCGTATTCATAGGATCCTGGATATTGACGATCGCACAAAGGAATACATTGGCGTGGAGCCGGAAAGGAAAAGGGGGGGTAGGATCAAGGGTCGGAATTACCACCGTCCGGCTGGCGACTAACCGTGCGGCTCGATCCCCGGCCTGCTTTGCGGCCGCCCCTGATCGACCTCCCCATTCCTTATCGACAAAACTTCCGGATGAAATCTTTACTGCATTGTCGGAGACGGCTGTGTACCGGACGCCAGGTTTACTTTCAGCCAGAAGTCGATCTGCTTGGGTGCCTGTCCTTCGCCCTGCGCGCGAGAGTAGCTTCCGCGTTCGCCGCCTCTCATGCCGCCGCCTTCCATGCCTCCGGGCATTTCTCCTCCCTCTCCGCCTTCTCCTCCCGGCATTCCCTCTCCGCCTTCACCTCTTCCAGCGCCCGGCCTTTCGAACTGACCGCGCGGCTCGAACTTTCCGCCTTCGAAGCCTATTCCGACCTGGTCGCCCTTAGGGTTTATCGCATACGGATCTTCAGCCGAAGTGTGCAGCGGGACTCTCAGTTCGTAAATCAGGCCGTCACCCAGGTTCCTCATCTGCAGCTGGATTCCCTTAAGATCGGCGACCGTCATTCTCACCGGTCCGTTTTCATTGACGCCAAGGAGCTCGAGCTCGTTGGGGCTTTTCAAGACGAAGCTGGAATTTTCCCCTGTCTGTGCCTGCCCAGGTGTTCTTCTGAAGTTGTCTCCCTCAGTATGGCCGATCGGGAAGTGGATCCCGAACTTTTCTCCGGTGCCGCCCTTCGGGTCGAACCATACCGTGAGCCCGAGTCCCATGATCTGAAATGTCTGCCGGCGATCCGTCGTCTTCAGTATCATGTAAAGATAATTCGAGTCGTTCCGTATTCCGGCGGTCAACTGTGCACTCGGGATGTAAAACA
>JAJYGB010000284.1 GCA_021785235.1 Bacteroidota bacterium | reverse complement strand
TAGTGAACAGCCGGCAGTCTGAGTGTGGAATCTTAACGCGAGCGTGCGGGGATTCTTAGAACCGTACTTGTCCCGCATTCTCTTTGCCCAGATCCTTCTCGCAGCCCGGAACTTCGCGATCTCCTCAAAGAAATCGACATGGGAATTGAAGAAGAAGGATATCTGAGGAACGAACTCGTCGACCTCAAGGCCGGCGGCAATTCCCGCCTCGACGTAGGCAAACCCGTCGGCAAGTGTAAACGCCAACTCCTGTGCCGCCGTCGAGCCCGCTTCCCTTATATGGTAACCGCTGACGGAGATGGGATTCCATTTCGGCATTTCCCTGACGGTATATGCGAACATATCCGTAATTATCCGCATCGACGGCTCAGGGGGATAGATCCATTCCTTTTGGGCTATGTATTCCTTCAGAATGTCGTTTTGAATCGTTCCGCGAAGTAGATTCGGCTTCACTCCTTGTTTTTCCGCGACTGCGATGTAGAACGCGAGGAGCATCGCCGCTGGAGCGTTGATTGTCATCGAGGTCGAAACCTTGTCGAGCGGAATCCCCTTGAAGAGAATCTCCATATCGGCAAGGGAGCTAACAGATACACCGCAAACACCGACCTCTCCGTTCGAAAGCTGATCATCCGGGTCCCGGCCCATCAGCGTGGGAAGGTCGAACGCCACGCTGAGACCTGTTTGGCCGTTTTCCAGCAGGTAGTGGTAGCGTTTGTTTGAATCTTCAGGTGTGCCGAATCCGGCGAATTGCCTCATGGTCCAGAGCTTGCCCCGATACATGGTCGGGTGAATCCCGCGTGTGTATGGAAATTCGCCCGGAAATCCGATGGCCTTCTCAAAATCTATTTCCGCCGTGTCATCAGGCGTGTAAAGCATTTCTATCGGTTCCCCGCTTACCGTCGTGAACCTGACCGGACGGAGTCTGCTTTTGCCCGACTTCTCCTCCCAGTCCTTCTTCCGTTTCTTGAACTCTTCGGTTGAGTGCTTCATCGAATCACCTTTCCTGGTTCTGATCCCTTCTACTCGGGATTTGCGGAGCTCATTGTGTGATAAGATTCCATTAAAGTTTTGGCAACCGCCGCGCACATTACCAGGTAGCCCGTTAGGAAGAGAGCCCAATGAAATGTCTCCGGCGTGTAATTCTCGAGGCCCTTTGAACCTGCCGTTAATAAGATATGAAAAATCTTCGCCGTAAACGAGTACAGCACTAATGCACACCCACCCAGGAAGAGCCAGAAGTTCGATGGTTTTAACCTCAGATCAGGCCTTTTGGCCCGCATCCGTTGAAGTATGACAGACACTGTCGCGAGAAGAGCAGATATCAGGAGAGGCGCAATAACGGGACCTATCCAGACGACGGGGATGAGAAATAACACGTCCAGCGTGAAAAGGGATGCCGGCCAGCCCACTGCGATCTTCAGAACTATGTAATAGACTATGTCCCAAATCGCGAAAGAATAGATGAACATAAGCCATCTTTCGAACCGGTCCTTTCCTGCCAGGTAGCTGACCGCTGCCAGCATTGCGATGGTGGCAACCTCACGGAGCGTCTCCAGAATCGCAAACCTGGGTTCGAGCAGTCTCAGTGGGAATACCTGTGTTGCATCGGCAAATATCATTTCGCGTATGTAGATTACAAGCGCCGATTCCAGGTATCCCATGGCGATCGAGTAAATGGTTACCGCGGTAAGTTTCTTCATACCCGAATTTCAGCAAGTCGGCCGATTGTTTCAATGTCGCCGACAGATCGCCGCCGGGCTTTGAGGCCCGGTTCGGCAGTTGCTCCGGGAAGAGAACAGTTTCGGTTCTATTGTAGCATGCCGCGCGGATAGGGGAGTTTCTTGCTTTGCGGAATGGGCTTGGTTAAATTGACTAACGGCACACCAGATGAGGAAAAAAACAGGGATCGCGATACTCGGTTCCACCGGGTCGATTGGCAAGAATAGTCTCGACGTCATCACCAGCATGAATGAGCAGGGTGAGGACTACTTTGTTACTTATCTCGTCACGAACAAGAACATTGACCTGCTCTACCAGCAGGTGAAGAAGTTTAATCCCGTCGGCGTGGTGATAATCGATGAGAAGCGTGCGAGCCAGTTCAGGTCTTATCTGAACGGAGAAAAACTTAAGGTTTATTCCGGCGAACAGGGGCTGATGGACGTTATGTCCACAGGTGAGTTTGACGTTCTCATAAGTTCGCTGGTGGGTTTCGCAGGATTGCGACCGACACTGAAGGCTTTGGAGGCCGGGAAGACTGTCGCGCTTGCCAACAAAGAGACGATGGTCGTTGCAGGTGAGATCGTAAATGAGACGGCGAGGAAGTACCACGCAAACCTCCTCCCTGTGGATAGCGAACACAGCGCTATCCTCCAGTGCTTTGCCGGCGAAGGCAGGGAGTCGGTGGCGAAGCTCATACTGACCGCTTCCGGCGGCCCGTTTCTTAATCGAACGAAAGAGGAACTTGAAAATGTCACTGTCGAAGAGGCGCTGAATCATCCTAACTGGAAAATGGGCAATAAGATCACGATCGATTCGGCCACGCTTATGAACAAAGGCCTCGAGGTCATTGAGGCGCATTACCTTTTTGATTTGCCTCCCGACAAGATCGAAATTGTGGTTCATCCGCAATCGATAATACACTCGATGGTCGAGTTTGTGGACGGTTCGATCAAGGCGCAGCTCGGCATGCCGGACATGAAAATCCCAATCCAGTATGCGCTTACTTATCCGGAGCGGGTCAAGTCGAAGTATCAGAGGATTGACTTCAATAAGGTCGGGCAACTCACTTTTTTCAAGCCCGATACCGATAAATTCAGTCTCATCACTGCTGCGTACGATGCCCTTCGGCAGGGTGGAACTGCGACGGCAATTCTGAACGCCGCCAATGAGGCGGCTGTGGACCTGTTTCTTGGCAAAAAAATAAAATTCATGCAAATATCCGAATTCGTGCAGGGGGCTCTGGCATCGATCCCGCCGAAGAGTTCTCCCGCTATCGAAGAAATCTTTGAAGCGGATCGGGCTGCGAGGCAGTTCGTTTACGCCGAGATGGAACACTCATGAATTTTGAACGTTGAATTATTAATTTTGAATGTTTGATGCTGAATACTGAACTTCAAATTGAAAATCTAAAATGCAGGATTGAGAATTTCAGATGACATACATCCTCTATTTCATAATTACTGTCGGTGTCTTGGTTCTTGTCCACGAATTCGGACACTTCATTGCCGCCAAATTGTCCGGGATGAAGGTGGACACATTTTCAATTGGTTTCCCGCCCCGGGCGTTCGGCAAGAAAATCGGGGAAACCGATTACTGCGTGTCCTGGATACCCATCGGTGGGTATGTGAAGATCGCGGGAATGATCGACGAGAGTTTTGACACCGATTTCGTGGACAAACCGCCCGAGCCCAGGGAGTTCCGTTCAAAGCCGATGTACCAGAGGATGATAGT
>JAJYGB010000414.1 GCA_021785235.1 Bacteroidota bacterium | reverse complement strand
GCCGGTGGTTCGGACGTCGCTCAGGTATGCGGGAGCTCCGTCCGCCACGTCCGGAAGCGAGACACGAAAAAGACGATGAAGCCCGCTTATGGAATTCGCCCCTATCTCTGTCTCTTTGATATTATTGCCGCTGTGCTGTTCGTCGTAATTGAACTGCAACCAGTCCGTGTGAGGGTCGCTTTCTACGGGCTCCTTCGAGACGTACGACGGGCCTTGCAGCTTCATCGAGCTCTTCATGAAAACTCCGGATTTCCACGCGGAGACCGCAAGAAAAGCGGTCGAGAAGAACGCGACGGCCACAAAATGAGCGAGCCGGATGCGGTCGGTTGACTGAACTCTCTTGTTCACGGTACTCTCCTGTATTATAAAATGAAAAACGCCGGACACACCAAATAAGTTGCAGATTAATTATTTGGCATTGGCAGGCAGGAAGAGGAGAGGAATGGATCAACACCCGCGCCTTGCCGGCTTTCAGGAGCTTCCGTGAAATTGGCTGGTTAATCTGTTTAGTCGAAGCGGGAGGTGGGGGCCGCTAAACCGGCTCTGGTATTTTCTACTGTCCGCCTATTTTTACGGTGTCGATTTGCTCGACTACCCTGCTCGTGTCGCTGATCATCGGAGTGACAAGGATGCTGACTCTGCGATTCGAATAGTCGTACGGGTGATCGGGGTCTCTGAGTCTTCTGTCGCCGTATCCGCGTACTTCCAGGATTTGTTTCTTTCTAAGCCCGCCGTCCTGCATTACCCTGCGCGCGGCGTTGGCTCTGTCCGTGCTGAGCTCCCAGTTAGTGTAATCTGTTCGGACGTATGGGCGGGCGTCAGTGTAACCTTCGATGATGATCTGGTTGGGCAGGGTCGAGAGCTCTTTTGCGATCATCTTAAGAAGGACGACGGTTTCGGGTTTTAATGCCGCGCTTCCGACATCGAAGAATAATCCCTCGGAATTTTCGATAAGCTCTATCCGCAATCCTTCCTTTGAGACGGTGATCTTGATCTGGTTCATGAACTTATTGAATTCGGGAGTGGAAGCGATCATCTGCTCCAGCTTTTTCCCTTCCTTCGTCAGAGTCATCAGCTCCGAAGTCTGGTTTTCGAGGGGAACCCCGACCTTGCTCATACTCGGGTTGTGGACGGGCACCAGGCCGCCCGAAAGCGCGCCGGAATGAGTTTCCTCGTTGAAAGCCCCCGGATCCCTGAAATAGTTCGCGATATATTCTTTTACCTGCTTGCTCTGGCCGATGATCCACAGCACGATGAAGAGTGCCATCATCGCCGTAACGAAGTCGGCGTAAGCGACCTTCCATGCGCCTCCGTGACTTCCGTGCGAGACCTTTCTCTTCCTTATTATGTTTATCTGTGGGCGGTCGCCGTTTGCAGCGCTCATGATTTGGCGCCCTTGAGCGCTTTTTCCATTTCCTGGAAGGTGGGTCTGTGGTCCTGGTAGATTGTTCGGCGCGCGAACTCAACGGCTATCAGGGGCTGCATCCCTTTGGCAAAAGCTACAACTCCCGCCTTTATCGCCTCAAACATTCGTCCATCTTCCTCCGCCGCGAGATCCAGGTTCGTCGCCAGAGGCTGGACGAAACCGTACGAGAGGAGTATCCCCAGGAAAGTTCCGACGAGCGCCGACGCAACCTTGTGCCCGATCTCCTGGGGTGGGCCATCTATCGCCTGCATAGTGATTACTATACCGAGCACGGCGGCAACGATTCCGAGGCCGGGCATGGAGTCGCCGATCTTTTGAAGTATCATTCCCGGCTTCGCGCCTTCCTGGTGGTGCGTCTCTATATCGGCATCCATCAACCCTTCGAGGTCGAACGGCTCGGCCCCGCCAACAATCAGGAGCCTCATTGTGTCGGTGAGAAAATGAAGAAGGTGCTTGTTTGACAGGAGCATCGGATACTTCGAAAAGATCTTGCTCTTGTCAGGATTTTCAACATGCTGCTCGAGTCCGATGACCCCTTCCTTTTGGCCCACCTGAAACAGTTCATACATGAGTTTGAGGAGATTAAGGTATAAACCGCTGTTGATCTTGCTCCCCTGAAAAGCCCCCGTCAGCCTCTTGAGAATTTTTCCGAGAAGTTTGCCCGGCGCCGAGATGAGCAGAGCACCGATTGAGGCACCGATTATTATCAGAAATTCGGCATACTGAATGAGGACAAGAAATGGACCGCCTTCTATCGCGAAGCCGCCGAACACGGCAACAAGAACTATAACAATACCTATTATGACAAACAAAATTGCCCTCTCGATTTTTGGTACTTCAACAATCTTATTTTCGGCAATAAAGAGTGCAACTTGAGCGGAATTCAATCCAAGATTAAAAAATATTAAGCATTTGACAGTTCTTAAACTTGAACGAGCTTCGCACGTTATATTTGTAAATGAAACGGAGGTTAATATGAAAAGAATAACTCTCTTATCATGTGTCGCGCTCTTGATGATGGGCGCACCAGGAAATACAAATGCTCAGGAGATCTCGTTCGCTGTATTCCACTCTTCGCTCGCTCCCTATGGCGAGTGGGTAGACGTAGGAGGTTACGGGCTATGCTGGCGACCTGCCGGCGTACCGATGGGCTGGAGGCCTTATACATACGGCCACTGGATCTGGACGGACTACGGCTGGACCTGGGTTTCCGATTATCCGTGGGGGTGGGCTCCATTTCACTATGGAAGATGGGCACTCGATTCCTATTACGGATGGGTATGGGTTCCGGGCTATGTCTGGGCTCCCGCGTGGGTTCAGTGGCGCTGGGGCGGTGGTTATTGCGGTTGGGCTCCTTTGCCGCCCGGATTTCATTTCAGGGTCGATGTGGTTGTAGGACCCGATGATCGTAATTTCGGAGTCGGCATCGGGGGCTGGAGCTTCATTCATGCGAGAGAAATGGGATCGCCGCGATACAGGTTCTTGGATAGGGACGCGGTGCCACGCGTCATAGGCGACACGCGCAATGTGACCAGGTTTAGATTCACGCAGCGTGGTGTGTACAGCGTTGGACTCCCAAAGGCGGACGTCGAAAGGTTTACCCGCAGGCGAATTAATACGGTCGAAATAATCAGGAGTAATCGCGAAAGTCGTCAACGCGTTGTCGGAAACAGGATTAACATCTATTCGCCGGCTCCGTTCGAACCGCGCGTGAGAAATGAGCAGGAAGTTATACGCCGCGAGAGGACGTATCAGACTCCTGAACGCTTTCACCCCGGACAATCTAACCAGGTAAGGCCACATCGGGAGATATCGCAGCCGCGCGTCGAACAGAACCGTGAAGCGCCCCGCGTCGAGAGGCGCAGAGCAGACAGCGTCACTCCGAGGCGGGACGCTACGCAAAGGGGTAAACAAGAGGCAAGGCAGCGCGACCGGGAAAGAAAGGATAATAAGGGGCCCGGTCACCGGCATTGAATCCGACCGGAAACGCTAATTTCGCCCCGTCCTCGGCGGGGCAATTTTTTTTGTGCGCAGCTTGCGA
>JAJYGB010000210.1 GCA_021785235.1 Bacteroidota bacterium | reverse complement strand
TGATCCCAAATTATTCACTTTTGAAAAGGTGCTGGTAGGCGACATAACCAGCGGGTTCTCCGTCGCCTCCGCGAACGACAAAGAGAAAGGATACCTGAATGTTGCCATGGCGGGCGCGAGCATGCTCAAGGAAAACGGCACGGTCGCATACATGCAATTCAGGGCGGCTGACGATGTAAGTGGAAGAGTGAACTCTCCGATCAGCATTGTCAGGTTCCTCGCAAATGAAAGTGATTTAACGAAGCTAACCTCGGCGGGACAGGTTGAGGTGATCGGCAAGCCTACATCATTCGTCCTCGAACAGAACTATCCGAACCCGTTCAATCCGTCGACGACGATTCAATATCAACTTCCCGACGACAACACCAGCGTTCACCTGGTAATCTTCAACGCATTGGGCCAGACCGTGAAGACTCTGGTGAATGATACCAGGAGGGCAGGCGTCTACAAGGTTGTCTGGAACGGAACGAACGACCACGGTGTCCAGGTAAGCAGCGGCATATACTTCTACCGCATCGCGGCCGGAAAGTTCGTGCAGACAAAGAAACTGGTCTTGATTAGGTAATCACCCCGGTGGAACAGCGCGCGGCGCGGACAGGTAGTTTGTCCGCGCCCCGGTTCCCCCGATAATTACAGGTGAAGCATGGTTAAATCATTCAAATATCTCCTCGCGTTCCTGCTTCTTCCGGCGCTACAGGGGCTGACTGCCGGGACGATCGGTCTTTCGATCCACGACTCAACTGTCGTGCAGGGGAACACGATCAGTTTTCCGGTCTACGTGGACAGCAGCCTCACTGGGCAGAACGTGACGGCGTTCCAGCTCCAGATAAGCTACAGCACTTATGTCTTCTCGCCTGACACGATCATCACCGCTGGAACGATGAGCGGTTCGCTCGGCTCAGTTACATATAATGCGGGCACCCCCGGAAAAATCACCGTCGCCGCGGCGGGCTCGACTCCGCTCAGCGGAACCGGGATACTTTTCTACGTCCGGTTGAAGGCAGTGGGTAGCGGCTATACATCTTTGTCTTTCACCGATGGGGCGCACAATTTCCTGAATGAGGGATCGCCGGCGATTACGTGGCGTAATGCGAGTATAATTACACAGCCCGCACCTGCTATAACAGTCTACCCCACTTCAGGAAGCCTAACGATCGGAGACAGCCTCCAATTCTCGGCTTCCGGCGGGACGGCTCCCTATAACTGGTCCATGACGAATGGAAGCGTCGCAAGCATCAACTCTTCCGGACTGCTGAGGGCTCTACACGCAGGGTTCACGAAAGTCGTAGCTGTGGATGCCAACGGTACTATTGACACTACTAATAACTCCATCGAGATAAGGGCTTTTAGTCTAACGGTCCGCGACACATCGGTCATCCAGGGACAGCTGCTTAATTTGCCGGTTTATGTTACTGACCTGACCGGCCTCAACGTTACATCGGGGTCGTTCGATCTGACGTTCAATCAGAATCTTCTCAGTGTGCAGGGGATTGTTCAGTCGGGCACGCTTATCTCATCCTACAGCAGCCCCGCTGTTAACTCGGATGTTCCCGGAAAGGTAAGCGTCTCATTTGCCGGAAACAGTGCGCTTTCGGGAAGAGGAGTCCTGGTCTACATCCAGTTCAAGGTGTCCGCTGTTTCGTCCGGCTCGACGAGCATAACCCCCGCGAACTCGCTGTTCAACGAGACAATGCCCGGCAATTCGAAGAGCGGTTACTTCTCGACGATCAATCTCGCAACGCTGAACATAAGTCCGTATACAGGAAATGTTGTGGCAGGCGAGAGTCTTCCTTTTACTGCTTCGGGCGGAACTCCTCCGTACGCATGGTCGACAACCGATACGACGATTGCAGCAATCAGTAGCGGGGGAATACTTACTCCGGTGAAGGGCGGAACCGTCAACGTGAAAGCGACTGACGTCTATGGCGGCAGCGGTACCTCTGGGCTGATCCAGGTCTACGATACGAGAGTGACCATTCCGGACACAATCGGTGTAATAGGCGACACGGTGGACGTACCATTATACATTGCGCCTGTTGGCGGAGCCAATCCTGTCCAAAGTCTCCAGGCAAAGATTACCTATGATTCCTCGGTAATACACCCACTGGCAATCATAGCTACGGGGACGTTAACTGACGGATGGACTTACGTCCCGAACATTACGGGAAATACGATTAGTTTTGCCGCAGCAGGTGCGTCGCATTTCACTACCCCCGGCATTTTATGTGTCCTCCGCTTTTCAGTCCCGACATGGGCAACTTCCGGAAGGAGATCGTCACTCACAGTCCAGCAGTTGCTGCTTAACGAGGGGAGCCCCCGGGCACTTCTCGTTAACGGAGGCGTAACGAGTTCGGCCGTCGCCCTCCCGCTGGTTCCTGGACTGTCGAGTCCGGCAAATGGCTCAACTAACGTCGGCACAGGAGCTACCCTGACTTGGATCAGTTCTTCGGGAGCAGCAACGTACCGATTGCAGGTGTCGACTGATTCGGGTTTCGCTACTCTTGTTTACAATTCTGGTGGGCTGTCAACGACCTCTGCGTCACTGAGCGGGCTGCTGAATTTGACAAAGTATTACTGGAGGGTTAACGCGAGTAATTCGGCTGGAGCAAGCGCCTGGTCAACGGTTTGGAGTTTCACTACCATCATCGCCGCTCCACCTGCTCCCACATTGTCAACCCCGGCGAACGGCGCAACAGGAGTTGCAGTGAATCCCACCATCTCGTGGAACGGTGCGACGGGAGCAGCCAATTACAGGCTGCAGGTATCCACCAATTCCTCGTTCACAACAACCATCTATGACTCCAGCGGGTTAACGGCTACCTCGGTGATTCTTGGCGGTTTGGTCAATGGGACGCAATACTATTGGAGAGTGAATGCGAGCAATGCGGGTGGAACCGGTTCATGGTCGACAGTATGGAGTTTCACTGCTGTCGTAGCTCCACCCGCGGCCCCTACGTTGGCTACGCCACTGAACGGGGCGACTGCGGTGCCGGTGAACCCTGCCCTCACATGGAACAGCTCCACTGGAGCGGCAAGTTACCGACTGCAAGTTTCGACCGACTCCTCATTTGCAACGACCAGTTATGATAGTGCCGGTATCACCTCCACGTCGAAGAGTATCGGAGGATTGCTGCATCAGACAAAGTATTACTGGCGCGTGAATGCCACCAACCCCGGAGGGACAAGTTCCTGGTCGGTGGTCAGGAATTTCACCACGATACTCGCGCCTCCATCAGCCCCATCCGGCCTCGTTGCCGGCGCGGTGAGTTCTTCCGCGATTGACCTGAGCTGGACGGACAATTCTGCGAACGAAATGGGATTCAAGATCGACAAGACTCTCGATACCACCGCTTCGTGGACTCCTCTCGTGACGCTTGCCTCGAATTCAGTCTCGTACCCGGACACAGGTCTTGCTGACGGAGTCGAATACTTTTACAGATGTTACGCCTACAATGCGGGTGGGAATTCCGCTTTCACAGACCTGGCGCATGCCGTCACGTCCATGCGTTCTCCCACTGATCTTACCGTGGCTCAGAGTGCCGGCCCGAATGTTGTCCTGACATGGAAAGACAGCTCGGGCAGCGAAGACGGCTTCCGGATCGAAAGAAAAGTGGGCGCCGGAGGAACGTATTCTCAAGTGGATACCGTGGGCCCAAACGTAACCACGTTCGTTGATACTGCGGTGGTGGCAGGTTCGAGTTACTACTACCGTGTAAGAGGGTACAACTCCCATGTTACTTCCGCATACTCCAATGAAGTTAATCTGACAATCACGGCCGTCGCCGGCGACCGCCCTGCGATTCCGGACAAGTATGGTGTTTCGCAAAATTACCCGAACCCCTTTAACCCTGCGACCACTATCGAGTACCAGATTCCTTCGAGCGGTTTCGTGGAATTAGAAGTGTACGACGTCATGGGACGGTTGGTGAGGACGCTTGTGAAGCAGGATCAGAGCGCCGGCTACT
Organism: Bacteroidota bacterium; assembly: GCA_021785235.1. The sequence continues at coordinate 12,534 of JAJYGB010000210.1, read as the reverse complement.
ACAGCGTGAGGTTCGATGGATCGTCGCTTTCGAGCGGCGTGTACTTCCTCCGGATCAGCGCGAACAAGTTCTCTGAGATAAGAAAAATGATTCTGATGAAGTGAGCTGATCGAAAAGGAGGCGGTATGCTCTTTCCCCCTCTCCGGGGAGCGGGGAGGGGGAGAGCATGAGGCTTAACGGTCTGGGGAGGGATCTCGGTGGAAGTCGGGGTAATCGCCTTTCGGTGCAAAATACGAGCCGAACGTGAAAATCACCAGTCCAAGGGAGAGGGGGAACGCTGTAAGTCACTGATTATGCGTCGGTTTTGCGTGCTGATTTTGACCTTGACTTTCTCGCTTTTTTTGTTAAATTTATTAGCTCAAAATGCAAAATGCTGGCGTAGCTCAGTTGGTAGAGCAGCTGACTTGTAATCAGCAGGTCGGGGGTTCAAATCCCTTCGCCAGCTCGGTTGCGAATATTTGGGCGGACGCCGGAGTTGGAGAGCCGGGGCGGACTGTAAATCCGTTGGCTTACGCCTTAGAGGGTTCGAATCCCCCGCCGCCCACCGCCTTCTTGTTGGATGTTGTCGGCCAGGAACAAAAATTTGTTTTGAGATGCGGGAGTGACTTCTGTCTCCCCCGAGCAGGTTTTGTGTCGCGATATTTGAGGACATCGTGATCACTGCGAGTGAAACTCTTCCAGGTTTGAAGTTCAAACGCGGGAGTAACTCAGTTGGTAGAGTCACAGCCTTCCAAGCTGTTGGTCGCGGGTTCGAGTCCCGTCTCCCGCTCTTGTCCGAAGAGCCGCTTCGGAAAGGCATCGGTTATCGCCCAGCGCCCCCAGGGGTCTGGTGAGATGCGCCGCACAGGGCATAATACCTGCGCGTCGGTTTTCTTTTTTAATATTGTGTCCGCTCACGTAGCTCAGCTGGTAGAGCAACGCCTTGGTAAGGCGTAGGTCACGGGTTCGAGTCCCGTCGTGAGCTCGCGCCACTCCACGGAAGTCTTCCGGCGGGCGGCGCCTAATTAAGGAAAGAATATGAGAGACATAGTCACGCTCGAATGCACTGTTTGCAAACACCGCAATTATACGACAACCAAGAACAAGAGGAAGCAAACGGGTAGAGTCGAATACAAGAAGTATTGCCGATTCTGCAACAAGCATACATCACACAAGGAGACAAAGTAATTTTGAATTTTGGATTCCGAATTTTTAGTTGAGAATTAAGAATTCAAAATTGAGAATTGTGAACGTGAGATACGTCAGTAGCTCAATTGGCAGAGCAGCGGTCTCCAAAACCGCAGGTTGGGGGTTCGAGTCCCTCCTGACGTGCTTGCACGCCGAAGTGCCTGGCTTCGCGGTGCAGAAAAACATAGACAGGTGTCTCAGCACGCAGGCGTGCAGAACAGAGGATATATAATGAGAGAAAAAATTATCGGCTTCTTCGAAGATGTCGTTAAAGAAATGAAGAAGGTGACATGGCCGACGAAGGATGAGCTGAAAGATTTCACGTCAGTCGTGCTCGTCGCCACTTTGATCATGGCCGTCTTTATCTACGCTGTCGATACGATAGTCAACCTCGCACTAAGGTATATATTATGAGCGACGAACCGGTCGGGAAGAAAGAAGTTGTCGAGCCGGCAAAGGTATCTACCAAGCGATGGTATGTCGTTCGTACTTATTCCGGACAGGAAAATAAGGCGGTGGCGTATCTGGATAGTCAGCTGAAGGAATCGGACCTCCGAGAGAAGTTTGGAGAGATCGTGGTCCCCACGGAAAAGGTCCCGACTATCAGCGAAAGCGGTAAGAGAAAGGTCAAGACCCGAAATTTCATGCCGGGATACGTGATGGTCGAGGCTGAGATGGATGAAAGGGTCAAGGCGTTTATTCTCAGCGTGCCGTCCATAATCAGCTTTGTCGGCCCGAAAGGCGATCCGAGCCCGCTCCGCCCGGACGAGGTTGTCAGGATGAAAGGTAGGATTGACGAACACGAGGAACGGCAGGTCATGGAAGTGCCGTTCAAGTCCGGAGACAAGGTCAAGGTAATAAGCGGTCCGTTCTCGACCTTCAAAGGTGAAGTGTCCGAAGTGAACGAGGACCGTATGAAGTTGAAGGTGACCGTAACGATATTCGGCCGCCCAACTCCCGTCGAATTGAGTTTTACTGAAGTTGAACTAGAGAGATAAACCAGGTGAACAATGGCTAAGAAAGTTGTTGGTTTTGTGAAGTTACAGATACCGGCCGGACAGGCGACTCCTGCGCCGCCGGTGGGTCCCGCGCTTGGTCAGAAGGGCGTGAATATTATGGAGTTCTGCAAGCAGTTCAACGCCCGCACGCAGGACAAGCAAGGGCTCATAATACCGGTCGTGATCACGGTCTACTCAGACAAATCGTTCACATTTATAACCAAGACTCCGCCGGCCGCGGTACTCCTCGTCAAAGAGGCGAAAATCGAAAAAGGCTCGGGGGAACCGAATCGCGTGAAGGTCGCCAAGGTCACGCACGAACAGGTTAAGAAAATCGCCGAAATGAAAATGCCCGATTTGAATACGACCGACGTTGAAGCCGCCTCGCGCATGATTGCCGGTACGGCTCGCAGCATGGGTATCGTAGTCGAAGGCTAAAAAAGAAGAGTTTACCAATATGAAACAGAGCAAGCGAACGAAAGAAATCACCAAGTTGGTGGATAAAGCCAAGGAGTACACTGTCGAAGAAGCAGTGGAGAAACTAAAGGAGACCGCCAAGGCCAAGTTTGACGAGACCGTGGACATAGCCGTCAGGTTGGGTGTGGACCCGCGTCACGCGGACCAGGCTGTGAGAGGCACTGTCTCTCTCCCGCACGGAGTCGGAAAGACGGTCCGGGTGCTCGTCATCGCCAAACAGGCCCAGAGGCAGGATGAGGCGAGACAGGCGGGCGCTGACCACGTCGGATTCGACGACTACCTGAAGAAGATTCAGGAAGGCTGGTCGGATATAGATGTTATCGTCGCGACTCCGGACGTCATGGCAGATGTCGGGAAACTTGGAAAGGTCCTCGGGCCCAAGGGCCTGATGCCTAATCCCAAGAGCGGCACCGTTACTCCAGACGTCGCCAAAGCTGTCACCGAGATCAAGGCGGGCAAGATAGAGTTCAGAGTTGACAAGGCCGGCAATCTACACGCGATCGTAGGGAAGGCCTCCTTTGACAAACAGAAACTCATCGAGAATGTGAATTCTTTCCTTGCCGCTGTCAACCGCCTGAAGCCGTCTTCCGCGAAAGGCCAGTATATAAAGAACGTCGCCATATCTTCGACGATGGGCCCGGCGGTGAGAATCGATAAGACGCTTGCGGCTGGGATACACTGAGTTTACGCACTAGCGCCATTGGCGCATCAGCCTCCGGCTGAGAATGCTTCTAAGCCTTTTCGGAGTCCTACCTCCGTAGAAGGATTAATGTTAAACATCTGAGGAAATGATGAAAAGGAATGAAAAGGAACAGGTTGTCGCTGAAGTAGCGGAGCTGATATCCAATTCAAACAGCCTTTTCTTCACGGACTTCGCAGGACTGACCGTGGCGCAAAGCAACGAGCTGAGGCGCGAGTTCCAGAAAACGGGCGTCAGGTATCAGGTTGTTAAGAACACCCTGATCAAGAAAGCGATGAAGACGTTCTCGACCGACGAGGCGGCGTTCCGCTACCTGGTCGGCCCGACGGGAATTGCTTTCGGATCGGACGATCCGGTCGCGCCTGCGAAAGTTCTGAAGAAATTCTTCGACAAGAACCAGAAACCTGCCACCAAGGCATTCGTCATTGATAAGCAGGTATTTGACGGGAAACGGCTGAATGAATTTGCATTGATGCCTTCCAAGCCTGAGATGATCAGCGCGATACTCGGCAGCCTCGGTTCGCCGATTTCAGGAATCGCCGGATCGATATCGGCTGTCATGCGAGACCTAGTTGCGGTGCTTGATGCCGTGGAGAAGAAACTCCCGGCGCAGGCTTCGTAAGAATTAACCAGAATTTTAAAAGGAGATATAAGAAATGTCTGAAGTAATCCAGGAATTAGTGGATAAGATAAGCAAGCTCACCCTCTTGGAAGCATCCGAACTGAAGAAGGCGCTGGAAGATAAGTTCGGCGTAACAGCAGCGGCGCCAATCATGATGGCCGGAGCGGCAGCCGGCGCGGGGGCCGGTGCGGCGCCCGCAGTGGAGGAGAAAACCGAGTTCGACGTTAATCTTATCAGTGCAGGGGCACAGAAGATAAACGTCATCAAGGTCGTCCGTGCGGCAACAGGTCTGGGTCTGAAAGAAGCAAAAGACCTGGTCGACGGTGCTCCCAAGGTTGTCAAGGAAGCATTGTCAAAGGATGATGCGGCAAAACTGAAGAAAGAACTGGAAGACGCTGGAGCAACTGTCGAGCTGAAGTAAAAGAACTTTAGCGGGCATTTGAACACTTTTATTACCAGTGAAGATAGCAAATTCGGTGATCCGTCCCGAAAGCACTCGGGACGGATTACTTGTCTTTATGTGGGATGTGCCTGTTACCCGTTTCTCTCTTCGAAAAATTTTTAAAGGAGTGTGATTACGTTGAAGAACGTCAATTCGAATGGGCAGGATTCAGCGCGCGTAAACTTCGCAAAGATTCCTCAAAAGGTCGATTATCCCGATCTGCTCGATGTACAGATCCAGTCGTTCAAAAAATTTCTCCAGGAAGACATTACGTCCAAGAGGAGAAGAGCGATGGGACTGCAGGGAGTGTTCCAGGCCAATTTCCCGGTCTATGACAACAAGGAACATTTTGCCCTCGATTTTGTCGAGTACAGCATCGAGAAGCCGCGCTACGGAGTCGATGAGTGTATTGAAAAAGGACTGACCTACTCGGTAACGCTGAAGGCGAAACTCCGCCTCGCGAGCAAGGATTCGGATCCCGGCAAAGAAGGTTTCATGGAAGCCAAGGAGCAGGAAGTGTACCTGGGATCGATCCCGTACATGACCGAGCGTGCGACTTTCATCATCAACGGTGCGGAACGCGTCGTCGTAAGCCAGCTTCACAGATCGCCCGGCGTGTTCTTTGTGGAGACGGAGCATCCTAACGGAGCCAGAATATGGAGCTCGCGCGTAATTCCCATGAGGGGCGCGTGGCTTGAGTTCACTACCGATATCAACAACATCCTTTGGGTTTATATAGACCGCAAGAAGAAATTCTATGCTACGACTCTCCTCAGGGCGCTCGGCCACGAGAAGAACGAGGACATACTCGATCTCTTTCAGCAGGTCGAGGAAGTGAACGTAGGGAAAGTCACACCGGAAGAGCTGATCGGCAGAAGGCTCGTCGGCGACGTGGTGGATACCAAGACGGGCGAAATAATTGTCGACACGTCGGATATGTCGCTCGAAGAGCTGAAGTTGACAGAGGAGACCGTCGAACTCATAAAGAACGCCAACGTAAAGAAGCTGCGCCTGCTGAAGACAACGCGCAAAGGCGATGACCCGATTCTCCTGAATACGATCAGGGAAGACTCGACCAGTTCGAGCGAAGGCGCTTTAAAGAAGATTTACGAAGAGCTCAGGTCGGTCGAAGCGCAGGATACGGAGACCGCTCGCGGCTTGCTGGAGAAGATGTTTTTCAGCGAAAAGAGATACGATCTCGGGAATGTCGGGCGCTACAGGATGAACGCAAAGCTGTCGCTTGAGATACCGACGTCAACCACCATCCTCACCAAGGACGATATAGTGGCGATTATCGACTACATGCTGAAGCTTCGGCGCGACGAGGGACAGATCGACGATATCGATCACCTCGGTAACAGGCGCGTGAAGACCGTCGGCGAGCAGCTCGAATCGCAATTCAACCTCGCGCTTACCAGGATGGTCCGCAACGTCAAGGAGCGGATGAACATCCACGACGAAGACAATTTCACCCCGCAGGGGCTCGTCAACGCGCGCGTGATAACGACCGTGCTCAACTCCTTCTTTGGAACGAGCCAGCTGTCTCAGTTCATGGATCAAACGAATCCTCTGGCTGAGATGACGCACAAGCGCAGGATGAGCGCCCTCGGACCGGGCGGTTTGACCCGGGAACGCGCGGGATTCGAGGTCCGCGACGTCCATTACACTCACTACGGCCGGCTCTGCCCGATCGAGACTCCCGAAGGACCGAACATCGGTCTGATATCGTCGCTCGCTGTACATGGAAGAGTGAATGATTTTGGATTCATAGAAACTCCCTACTTCAAGGTGGTCAACGGCGTTGCCACCGAAGAAATTGTTTTCCTCGGCGCGGCCCAGGAAGACGAGTATAAGATCGCGCAGGCGAATACCGTCGTCGATGAGAAAGGGAAATTAACCGGTGAACGCGTCCGCGCAAGGCACCACGGAGACTTCATTCTCGAAAAGCCGTTGGAAGTCCAGTTCATGGACATCGCGACGAACCAGATCGTCAGCCCGGCTGCGGCATTGATACCGTTCCTCGAGCATGACGACGCCAACCGTGCCCTGATGGGCGCGAACATGCAGCGCCAGGCCGTGCCTCTTATCGCCAACGAGGCGCCAGTGGTCGGGACCGGCATGGAGCGTAAGGTGGCCGTCGATTCAAGAACGCTTGTCGTTGCCGAACACGACGGTATCGTCCAGGAAGTTGACGGAAGCCGTATCATCGTTAAATACGACATAAATGAAAAATCCGATGAGTTCATCGCAAGTTTCGAAGACCTGAGAACGGCTGAATACAAACTTCGCAAGTTCTTCAGGACCAACCAGGACACGACGGTAAACCAGAAACCGCTGGTGAAGGTCGGACAGCGCTTCAAGAAAGGCGACGTCCTGGCTGACGGATGCTCGACGGAGAACGGCGAGCTCGCACTCGGCAGAAACGTGCTGGTCGCGTTCATGCCGTGGCACGGATATAATTTTGAAGATGCGGTCATCGTCAGCGAAGATCTCGTGGCACACGACGCATTTACTTCCATTCATATCCAATCGCTTGAGACGAGCGTCAGAGACACGAAGCGCGGCGAGGAAGAACTGACCCGCGATATCCCGAACGTTTCGGAAGAGATGACCAAGGACCTCGACGACAACGGTACGATAAGAGTCGGCGCTGAAGTCCTCGAAAACGATATCCTGGTCGGGAAGATTACGCCAAAGGGCGAGACAGACGTCACGCCTGAGGAAAAATTGCTCCGGGCAATTTTCGGAGACAAAGCAGGCGACGTCAAGGACGCATCGCTCAAGGCTCCTCCGGGAATGCGCGGCGTCGTCATCGATACCAAGCTGTTTTCCAGGAAGAAGAAGGATGCCGAGTCCAAGAAGGAAGAAAAGAAGAAGCTCGAAGAAATCGAAAAGTGGTTGAAAGCCGCGAAGAGCGAGGTCCAGGAAAAGCTCATAGACAAACTTGCCGGGCTTCTTGAAGACGAAGTGTCAACAGGAATACGCGCGAAAGACGGCTCGGTGGTTATCAGGAGTGGAACCTCGCTGAAGAGGGAGACATTCCAGAAATTCGATGACCTCGAGAAGCTGGACTTCAGCGAGCCGTGGGTCGACAATGCCCGCAAGAACAGGCTCGTCGAGCAAATACACAAGAACTACCACACACGCGTTCTCGACCTTGAAGAGGAAGCACGCCGCGAGAGAAACAAAGCCATCACGGGGGATGAACTCCCTCCGGGAATTGTCCAGCTCGCAAAGGTGTATGTCGCTTCGAAACGGAAGCTGCAGGTCGGAGACAAGATGGCGGGAAGGCACGGCAATAAGGGCGTCGTTTCGATCGTCGTTCCCAAGGAAGACATGCCGTTTCTCCCGGATGGTTCGCCGGTTCAGATGGTATTAAACCCGCTGGGTGTACCGTCCCGTATGAATATTGGACAGCTTTACGAGACCGCGTTGGGCTGGGCGGCCAAGAAGCTCGGCGTGAAATACGCTTCGCCAATTTTTGACGGAGCCACATGGGAAGAGGTCGCTGAAGAGCTCCGCAAGGCCGGGCTGAGCGACAGTTCTAAGACGGTCCTGTACGACGGAAAGGGCGGTGAACCGTTCTCGAATGAGGTGACTGTCGGTTACATGTATATGATGAAGCTCGATCACCTGGTCGAAGACAAGATACACGCTCGCTCCACGGGACAATACTCCCTGATCACTCAGCAGCCCCTCGGCGGAAAGGCGCAGTTCGGCGGACAGAGGTTCGGCGAAATGGAAGTCTGGGCGCTCGAAGCCTATGGCGCGTCGCATGTCCTGCAGGAAATGCTGACGGTGAAGAGCGATGACGTCCCCGGTCGGTCCAAGCTGTTTGAATCCCTTGTAAAGGGCGAGAACACTCCCGAGCCCGGAATACCTGAGGCGTTCAGTGTTCTTGTTCGCGAACTGCAGGGACTTGGCCTTGAGGTGAAGGTTATGCATGACGGTGAATTCGCACGAAGTGATGACCGAAAGTAAGGACTATGTGAACCCGGCCGGTCAGCGATCGTCCGGGAGTGTCATAAAAATTGGAGGTTTTTTTAATGCCTAGCATGGATTTTCGCCGCGATTTACAGCAGACCCGCAAGGTCGTGACTGCCATTCGTATCAGCCTTGCGTCGCCCGATTCGATCATCGATCGCTCGCACGGTGAGGTGACCAAACCCGAGACGATCAACTATCGGTCGTATCGCCCCGAGAAAGACGGCCTCTTCTGCGAGAAGATATTCGGACCGGTGAGGGACTGGGAATGCCATTGCGGCAAATACAAGAAGATTAGATATAAAGGGATTGTCTGCGACCGCTGCGGCGTGGAAGTGACGCAAAAGAGCGTCCGACGCGAACGGATGGGACACATCACCCTTGCGACTCCGGTGGTTCATATTTGGTACCTGCGCTCTTTGCCAAGCAAGATCGGCAACCTGCTCGGGATGTCGACCAAAGAGCTCGAGAAGATAGTCTATTATGAATCTTACGTCGTCGTTCAACCGGGTGCTGCGTCAGATCTGAAAGTGAAGCAGCTCCTGACTGAAGAGGAATATTATGAGCTCCAGGAAAAGTATCCTCACAACAATGAGCTCGATGATTCCGACGGACGCAAGGTTGTAATCAAGATCGGCGGCGAGGCGATCAAGGATATGCTGAGAAGGGTCGAGGTTGATTCGCTCAGCGAGACGCTGCGAGTCTCGGCGCGTACCGAAAGGTCGGAACAGAAGCGAATCGATTTCCTGAAGCGGCTTAAAGTTGCCGAGGCGTTCCGCACGAGAGAAGGTGATGAGTTCATTAACAAGCCGGAGTGGATGGTCCTCGAAGTGATACCGGTTATCCCGCCGGAGCTCCGTCCGCTTGTGCCTCTGGAGGGCGGCAGGTTTGCCACCAGCGATCTGAATGACCTTTATCGCCGTGTGATCATAAGGAATAACCGTCTGAAGAGACTCATCGACATCAAGGCGCCTGAAGTCATCCTTCGTAACGAGAAGAGAATGCTGCAGGAGGCGGTCGATGCACTCCTGGACAACAGCAGGCGCATCAGTGCCGTCAACTCCGACAGCCAGCGTGCGTTGAAATCTCTTTCCGACGTTCTCAAAGGAAAGCAGGGCAGGTTCCGCCAGAACCTTCTGGGGAAACGCGTCGACTACAGCGGCAGATCCGTCATAGTTGTCGGTCCCGAATTGAAACTCCATCAGTGCGGCCTGCCGAAAGATATGGCGGTCGAGCTGTTCAAGCCGATGATTATAAGGAAACTCCTCGAGCGCGGCGAAGCCAAAACAGCGAAGACCGCACGAAGGCTCGTCGACAGAAAAGTGAAAGAGGTCTGGGAAGTCCTTCCGTCGATAGTCGACGGAAACCCGGTTATGCTGAACCGTGCTCCCACGCTGCACAGGCTCGGCATCCAGGCATTCCAGCCGGTGCTTGTCGACGCAAAGGCTATTAAGCTGCACCCGCTGGTGTGTACGGCATTCAATGCCGACTTCGACGGCGACCAGATGGCGGTGCACGTGCCGCTCTCATTCGAAGCACAGCTCGAAGCCAGGATACTGATGCTCTCAAGCCATAACCTGCTCTCCCCGGCTCACGGGAAGCCTATCGTGCATCCGACGCAGGATATGGTTCTCGGACTTTATTACCTGACCAAGGTCAGAAAGGGAACCGGCGAACCGGCAAAAAATTATGCTTCAGTCGATGAAATAAGAATGGCCCTGGAGCTTGGGAACCTGTCTCCGCACGAGACGATCAGGTTCAGAATCGACGGTGAGTTCATCGAGACCACCCCTGGGCGTGTCCTGTTCAACGAGATTGTGCCGGAAGAACTCGGTTACATAAATGAGGTGCTCACAAAAAGCAAACTCATTTCCATTATCGCCGAATCGTACAAGAAGGCGGGGCCCTTGAAGACGGCGAACTTCCTTGATGATTTGAAGGACCTCGGGTTTGAGAACGCGACGGCGGCCGGGCTTTCGATAAACGTTAACGATGTTATCATTCCGGATGTAAAGAGGAAGTTCATCGATATATCCGACCGTGATGTCAAAGAGATAGAGGCAAGCTATGAAGGCGGCTTCATAACGGCGGGTGAAAGGTACAATAAGATTATCGACGTCTGGCAGAGAGCGACGAACCTCGTCAGCGACGCGGCGTACAAGACGCTCTCCGCTTCCAAGGACGGGTTCAACTCCATCTGGATGATGTTGGACTCGGGCGCCCGCGGTTCGAAAGACCAGGTGAAGCAGCTGGCCGCCATGCGCGGTCTGATGGCGAAGCCTCAGAAGTCTCTTACCGGGCAGGTGGGTGATCTGATCGAGAACCCGATCATCGCGAATTTCCGCGAAGGATTGTCGATCCTCGAATACTTCATATCCACTCACGGCGCCAGAAAAGGACTCGCCGACACGGCTTTGAAAACTGCCGATGCTGGCTATCTGACGAGAAGGCTCGTGGATGTATCGCAAGACGTCGTTATCGCTGCCGACGACTGCGGAACAATCCGCGGAATTTCCGTCAGCGCCATCAAGGATGGTGAGCGCGTGCAGGAGACGCTTGTCGAACGTATCCTCGGCCGCGTGGCACTCTACGATGTCGTCGATCCCCTCAGCAACGAAGTGATTGTTAAAGGCGGGGGAGAGATTACTGAGGACCTGGCCGAAAAGATTGCTAATACTGCGATAGACAGCGTGGATATACGCTCCGTGCTGACTTGCGAAGCGCCGCGCGGCGTCTGCGCAAAGTGCTATGGCCGAAACCTTGCCACCGGAAAGATGGTCGAGATCGGCGATGCCGTCGGTATCATAGCTGCTCAGAGTATCGGCGAACCAGGTACCCAGCTCACGCTGCGTACATTCCACACCGGCGGTACGGCGAGCGTCGAGTCGCAGGAGTCGAATGTTATCGCACCGGCCGAAGGCAGGCTGAAGTTCGAAAACATGCATCCGCTTGTCGACTATACAAGCAGGACCACCGGCAAGCCGGAAAAGGTGCTCCTGGGCAGGCATGGTGTCATCCAGATTCTCGACAAGGACAACCGTGCCATAAAGAAGATGGATGTACCGCAGGGTGCACACCTTCTTCTGGGCGAAGGCGCCGGTGTTAACAAGGGGGACCTCGTTTACCAGTGGGATCCCTACAACACACTCATCCTTACCGAGTTTGGAGGAAAAGTCCGCTGGCTCGATCTTAAGAAGGATGTCACATATCGGGAACAAACCGACGAACAGACCGGCCAGGTTGAAAAAGTCGTTATCGAAAGCGTCGACAAGAATGTTACACCGTCGGTTGAAATCATACACGGCGCAAAATTGAAACGGACATACAACCTTCCTGTCGGTGCGCATATTGTCGTCGAAGACGGCGAGGAAGTTCAGTCCGGCGAGACTCTTGCGAAAAAACCGAAAGAGCTTTCTCGCGTACGCGACGTGACGACCGGTCTTCCCAGAGTGCAGGAGCTTTTCGAAGCCCGTGCACCGCAGGATCCGGCGACGGTCAGCGAAATCGACGGGTACGTCGGGTTTGGCGGGCAGTCGAGAGGTACCAAGGAAGTTATTGTCACCAGCTCCGACGGCAAGGACCGAAAGACCTACAAAGTCTCATTGCGACAACACATCCTCGTTCAGGAGAACGATTTTGTTATCGCAGGCGAACGGCTGACCGATGGTCCTATCGATCCGCACGATATTCTGAGGATCAAAGGCCCGGCTGACGTACAGAAATACCTCCTGGATGAAATTCAGGAAGTGTACCGTCAGCAGAACGTTACGATCAACGACAAGCACATAGAAGTGATCGTTCGCCAGATGTTCCAGCGTGTCCGTGTTGTGGACTCGGGTGATACACCCTTCCTGGAAGGTGACATTGCGGACGTTCACAGGATCCGCGAAGAGAATGCCACGATCGGCAAGAAAATTGTCGTGACGGCGAAAGGGGATTCTAAGTACAGAGTCGGCCAACTCGTCGAGCGAGCGGTCGTTATGGCTAAGAATCGTGATATGAGAAGATCCAAGAAGAAGGCCATTGAGTTCCGTGACGCGGTTCCGGCAACCTCGGAGGACGTGCTTCTTGGAATTACCTCGGCAGCATTGTCGACGGACAGCTTCATTTCTGCTGCCTCGTTCCAGGAGACCACGAAAGTCCT